>NZ_CAWUDL010000104.1:0-17155 GCF_963920945.1 Anabaena sp. CCY 9402-a | reverse complement strand
ATAGGTGATAGGTGATAGGTGATAGGTGATAGGTGACAGGTGACAGGTGACAGGTTAGTAGGGAATGGTCATGTCCAACATATTGCCCACCCTACAAAACCATCAAACATAATTAATCAGAAACTTTGGATTTGTGATTTTGGATTAAGTTCAATCTACAATCCGTCTTGAAAAGTTGAGCCACTGCGTTGGACGGGTTTCCCGGCTTGTAGCAAGTGGCGTTCCTAGGTTGGGAAACCCGCCTACAGAACTTTCCTCAAAATCCAAAATCTAAAATCCCTACTCCCCAGCTGTCGGTAGTCTGGGATGCTGGGTTGAATATTTAGCCACTAAGTTGGAAATCTCCGGATTATACAGTCGCAGATAATTCCAATAGTTACCAAATACTTGCCGGACGTAATTTTTGGTTTCACCAAAAGGAATGGCTTCCACAAACTCATCTGGATCTTGGTTTGGTATAGTTTGCAACCATCGGGAAACATTGCCGGGGCCAGCATTGTAACTAGCGATCGCTAACATGGAATTATTGTTATATTGCTCATGGGTATGATCTAAATACCATGTTCCCAGCATGATATTGTCGTTGGGATTTTCTAAATCAATGGTCTTGTTATCTAGCTTAATTTTAGAAACTATCCATTTACCAGTTGCTGGCATTACCTGCATTAAGCCAGTCGCACCAGCCACAGATTTAATTTTCGGCTCAAATCGTGACTCCTGCCGCATCAAGGCTGTCACCAGTAAAGGATTAAGTTGACGATCAGATGACCATTTCTCAATTTCTCGCAGGTAGGGAAAGGGATAACGAGCTTGCCAGTAGGTAATCTGTTGGCTAAATTCCTGATATTGGGCTTGTTCTTCTGGCGTTTCCCTGTCTTCTAATTTGGATATGAGGTTAATACCTGAGAGATTTTCACCCCGTGCCAGGCGCATCAAGCCTTCTGTAAATTGCTCTGGGATTGTAGGCTGCTGTTTATTAAGATATTCTGTTTCCCATTGCAACCACGCATCTCGGTCTTGTCCCAACAGATACAATTCTTTAAAGCTGTCCGAACCAGCAGGCGGGATAGGACGCTGATGGGGAACTACTTCGGGTTTGAGTTGGCGGACGTTTTTAAAGTCACCCACATTCAACCCCAACATATTCGCCGATCGCCAGGCATAGTAAGAGTAGGGAAAGTTGCTAATTACATACTCATAAGCCGCTTTTGCGTCTTGTTCTTTGCCTAGGTTATTCGCCCATTTACCCACCCAAAAACCGGCTCTGGGAGCTAAAATACTGTTTGGGTTTTCGGTGACAATTGGTGTAGCCCATTTCCAAGCTGTGGCATAATCTCTAGCTTTGGCTTTTTCTTGGGCAATCTTCCAACGATATTCTGCCGCCTCCTCAGACTTACTGTACTGAGTTATGAGTTGTTGCCAAGTTTGTTGGGCTGATTTATTGTCGTTAAGAGCTTGAAAAATTTCCGCTTTTTTAACTACGGCTTGACTGGCTTGCTCTGGGAATTTAACAATTACTCGGTCAAGATAGGGTAGAGCGTTCTTTCTCGGATTAGCCATCTCTGCCAGACGCAATAAACCCATACCTGTTTCCCTGGCTTCTGGGAATTGCTCTGCTAGTTGATTATAAGTGGCGATCGCCTTTTCTCGATCTTTGCCGCCTACTTGTAGTCCCCTCGCCGTCCGATAGAGGTTACGGGCAGTTTTAGGCGCGTTGGCATAAGCAGCAGCCGCTTTGGTAAATTGATTGTTGTCCCAGTAAGCTGTACCAATGGTTTCCCAGTCTGCTGCTTTGAGATTCGGCTGTTTGACTAGCTGATCTAATACCCCTACTATCCCCGGCTGGTTATAGGCATATTTAGCCAAAATTAACTGCAATTGCGGCTGATTGGGATTCTCTTGCAAACGCTTCCTGATAATTTCCCAGGTGAGAGGATTAGAAGGAAATTGAGCGATCGCTGAATCATGTAGCTTTGGTTGAGCAATGAGATACTTGGCTTTGACTACCGCAGCTTCCTGGGGATATTGTTTTAGTACCTGTCGCCTTAAATCGGAAGCTTTACCATCTTGATTTAACAGATCCTGCGCTTGGGCTTGTTTGAGCAAGATATAAGGCGCGAGGACAGGATAATCTTTCTCTAGACCTGTCAGCAGTTCCAGAGCTTTTTGGCCTTGTCTGGTATCTATATAATCACTCGCCAATAGGTAACGCGCCCGTTCTCTGTCTGGTGAACGACCATTTTGTGAGATTTCTGCTAACTTTGCTGATCGTTCTGGTACAGATTGTGATATTAGTGGGAACACAGATGAATTGGCTTTGCTGGCATCAGATAGCTGCTCTGTCTGATTTGACGACAGATTGAGCCATTGCCCCAAAGATTTGCCGATCTGCGGTGCTGATACCATCGCCCCAGCAGAAAAGGCAAACAGTGCTGCGCCAGCGATTAAGGGAATTGGTTTTTGTTGTAGTTTCTTCAGCATGGATACTCGCTGAGAAGTGCCAATGAATTTCTTGAAACTCTAGCATTCCTTGCCATGAGTGTAATCACCTCTTCACTAGAGATTTTTAATTTTCGGAAAAATATATCAATCTATCGATGTTAGCGTTGTTTTTATTTTTAGTTGCTCAGTAATGGCGATCGCCGAACGTTGATCAGATACTATAGCCTAGGTTGGGGCGGAGCATCGTTGCTCAAAGCTATAAAGGTTAACAAAGTTCTTCACTAACCAAACGAAACGTCCAACCACTGCCATAAACTAATTCCATCAAAAGTTGATGTATAACCGATAATTATCAGATAATCATTTGCCAACCTCCAGTCAACGCCAAACAGATGCAGCATATCGAAGAAAAAACCGCTCTCAAATTTATCAAATTTATATAGATCCTGACGCTCAAAAATATACGCAGCAAATTTCGCCGAAACCCCCGCAGGCGACATTACCAAGGAAGAGCAAGAGTATTTCTCAATACCTATAAACAATATTTGAGTGACAGAAATTGATGTCAAAATCTAGCATACCTTGTTAGAAAAACCACTGAATCAGGATTGTACTCTAGCAAATCGAACTCGTTGTTCAGTCACCACAACAAAGTTGTCGGATAGTTGCTCCGAATATTTTTCTAATAATCGTTGTAGAGTGTCAATCTTGTTAGCAGAGCGTTCATTTTCAAGCCGCAGCAAAATAATACCTCGATGCGATCGCTGTTCTCGAAAAACTTTTTCACCGAAGTCTTTGTCGCTAGTGATCAATATCCAGTTTTCATCACCAGCCTTCTGAATTATTTGGTCATCATCAATTCCTCGTGCTTCCTCATAAACTGAAAATACTTCATGTCCTTGGCTACGCAGCCAACGCGCTACTACTACACCTGTATTCTCATCAACTAAAAAGCGCATCTAGGCCATAGCTCCTTTTTGATTATTCCTCCTTTGAGCCTACAAAAATCAATTCAACGATCAAAACGGATGACACTATACCTCCATAGGTAGTGGCATAAAAGCAGCACTTTCGAGGGAGCGAGACGCAAATAAAAGACAAGCTCTGATGTCTACTTCCACTAAGCCTTCATATTCTGCCAAAATCTCTATTACTGTTGTGCCATGTGCTAGAAGATTCAGAATGTATTCAACTGTAAGGCGTGTTCCTTTAATGACAGGCTTTCCCACCATGACTTTGGGGTTAAAAGTGATTCGGTTTAACAGTTCTTGATCTGTCATATTTCTCAAAATTTAAGTTTAACGTCTTGCTAGTGCTGGTGTCTTTCCTTTCAACCCAATCATCAATTTGAGCATAAAGACTTTCAGCAAAGGTACGCGCTGCAAACACCATAAACCCAAACGACGTACAAACACCACTGGCGGGAATTGATTAGAAAACATCCGATCTAACAAATCAGTAAATCCTAAAATTGTCAGATTCTCTTTTTGTCGCCAACGTTCATACTGCTTGAGTATCTGAAGATTACCAATATCTTCACCTGCTTGATGCGCTGCTTGAATGACTTGCGCTAAGGCTGCTGCATCCCGAATGCCCAAATTTAGCCCTTGTCCGCCTACAGGATGGCAATTATGCGCTGCATCACCTACTAAAGCCAAGCGAGAGAGGACATAACGATCGCTTTGCATGAGTTGTACTGGAAACACAAAGCGATCGCCTAATAATTCTAATTTGCCCATATGCTGGCCAAATCTGCGGCTAAGTTCTTGTAAAAATTGTTCGTCATCTAAAGCGCACAGGGCTTGGGCTTCTGCATGGGGGGCTGTCCAGACGATGCGGCAACGATTTCCTGGTAAGGGTAAAATTGCAAAGGGGCCACTTGTCCAAAATCTTTCGTAGGCAGTATCATTGTGGGTTTTTTCTGGTTTCACAAAGGCTACAATGCAAGACTGCCAATACTTCCAGCCGTGAGTTTTAATTCCAGCCCCTTGGCGAATTGGCGATCGCGATCCATCAGCCGCTACAAGTAATTTGCTCTTAACGGTTTTTACTTGTTCACCAATTTTAATATTGATGACTACCTCATCTGCCTGGTACTTTGTATTCACCACCTCAGCCGGACAAAGATAAGTCACATTTGAGCAATTGTGGACAAACTCCTGTAAAGGTTCTAGCAGTGCTTGGTGTTCTGCTACGTAACCTAATTCTGGTGTGTCTTTACTGATGTCGGTGGTTGCAAACTCCACCACATCAGGATAATCAGCATCAGACAGGCGGACTTGGCGATATTTGGCAATTTGAGGCAAGATTTTATCCCAAATGCCAATGCCTTGGTAAATTAACGCCGATAGCATATGAATTGCGTAGGCTTGCCCTTTGGTGACTGCTAAAGACGCGACTTTAGCCTCAATTAGTAGGATGTTTAAGCCAGAATCTTTTAAAGCTGAAGCCAGGGTTAAGCCGACAATTCCACCGCCGACAATTACCAAATCATAATCATACACCCGCAAGTCTGGCGGTGTCGGTTGAGGGGTAGTAGTTTGATTAAGCTGGGTTAGTGGCATTGTGAAGAGAAGTTAAGCAATTTTAATTACTATTCTGACGCGATCGCTGTGTTTAGAGCAAGTGACATTGATAGGGAATAGGGAATTTTAGATTTTAGATTGAAACCCAATCCAAAATCCACTCATTGAATAGCCCAATGCTCAAAACTTACGTTATTAGAGTGGACATCTAGAACGATATGATGGGAAAGTAGCTTGTTGTACTTTCCGAGGGTACTATCCCGATGCTCTCTACACTACGTGCTGATTTTCGTATCATCTTTGAACGTGACCCGGCTGCCCGTAACTGGCTGGAGGTCTTGTTTTGTTACCCCGGTTTACAAGCCCTGATGTTTCATCGGTTGGCTCACTGGCTGCATAATATTGGCCTTCCTTTTATCCCCCGTCTGATTTCTCACATCGCTCGGTTTTTGACTGGCATCGAAATTCACCCAGGCGCAACTATCGGACAGGGTGTATTTATTGACCACGGAATGGGGGTAGTAATTGGTGAGACAGCTATCATCGGTGATTATGCCCTGATTTATCAAGGTGTTACCCTGGGAGGAACGGGTAAAGAAAGCGGCAAACGTCACCCAACCTTGGGAGAGAATGTTGTTGTCGGCGCAGGTGCTAAAGTTCTAGGCAATATTCAAATTGGTAATAATGTCCGCATTGGTGCTGGATCTGTTGTGTTGCGGGATGTTCCTTCAGATTGCACTGTTGTAGGGATACCTGGCCGGATCGTTTATCGTTCAGGAGTGCGGGTTGCACCTCTAGAACACAGTAATTTACCAGATTCAGAGGCGGAAGTCATCCGCGCGTTGGTTAATCGTATTGAAGCATTAGAAGACCAAATACAAACTCTACAGCGTCAACAATCTACTACTAAAACTCCTGTCTTGGTAAGTTACGTAGTTAAAGACGGTGAAGCATTACAATCAGCTCCTGTATGTAGCCTCAGAGATAAAGCAATACAACAGTTCTTTGATGGAGCAGGGATTTAGAATGGGGATTGGGTAAAACTTCACTTTTGTCTTCACCCAAATCCCTAAACTCCTAAACCTACGAATAATTTCTCGATATTTCTAGGTTTTCTCTCACTGATGCAAGTCCCTAACAGCCAATTTGGGATATTAATTTATTTTTTGGTATTCCTTTATCCCTCTGAAGAATTGGATGGCGGAATTATACCCAACTGCTGCATGAGGGCAAAAGTGTCGCCTTGCCCCCAATGTTCTACAATCTTACCGTTGACTACACGATCAATGTGAACAACTGAAAATTTGACCTGTTTAGCTGTCGATGGAATACCCATCAAATCTCCCTGATGTGTGCCGATGAAGATTCCGCGAGTGACAACTTTATCGCCTTCTGCAATCACTTCTTCCAAGGTATGGCGACCATCTGGAAATGCGGTAAACATCATCATTCCATATTGCATCACCGCATCTAAGCCTTTGAGGGGGAGTCCATTCAACCCTCGGCTCACAATATCAGGGGACATTAATTCTCGTGCTTGCTCAACATCTTGTTGGTCAAATACTTCATAGAATTTCCGGACAATTGCCTTATTCTGTTCTAGCGACATAGTTTTTTTTGCAACAAAAGTGTCTTTTTGTGACTCTACTGTGCAAGTTAATAATTTGCATTGACTTGGGTTAAGAGATTTCTTTGTGATAAAGTCTTCGTTTCAAACGGCTCAGAGATTCTGGCTCAATGCCAAGATGCGAGGCAAGATAATATTGTGGAATGCGCTGTAAGAGTTTTGGCTCGGTTTTCAAGAAATTGACATAACGCTGCTCAGGCGAATCTCTATACAGGGAAAGTAAGCAATCGCGCAACTGAAAAGCCAAGTCTTCCACTACAAGCCTTAGTAATTTCTGACCGTCCGGTACAGTTTCTAAAACTTCGATCGCTTGTGTATTGACGATGAGTACCTCAGAGTCTGCGATCGCCTGACAGGAAAAACAAGCAGGTCTTCTTCTTCGCAAACTCTCATAATCGCCCAACGTGTGCTGTTCAGGGTGAAAAAATAGTGTGAGTTCTTTGCCGTCTTTAAGGAAGAATGTTCTTAAACAGCCTTTCAACGTCAACCCCACGAAATCACAAATATCACCTTCTCGAAATAGAAATTCTCCTTGATGAACTTTTCTTGACTCTAAAAGAGGTTCAATAAGTGTTAAGTCAATTTGGCATTGTGGAAAAAGTTGCTGAATAAACGAGTGTAGCAGTTCATACATTTATTTAATCTGGCTTGAACTTTTGGCACTTGTGCATCCTTAATTTTCACTGCTGGTCTCACTCTTTAAGGATTAACTTCCTGGGTAGACCATGCTTGATTTTCATCACAATCATAAATACGACGATTTTGCGGTTCGCCACGTAATTCTAGGTGGTCTACTTGTGTGGGGTCTAGTAAAAGTAGGCAAAAATTAGCCAATGGTCGATCAGGATCTGGTGGTGATGGCTCAAAGGCTGCTTTTTCTGCTTTGGGTTCACCAGGATCAGGCCAAGCAAATTGTAACCGTGCAGCATCACTTAACTCTTGCCACATAGTAATCCTGGCTAGTTGGAGATGAGGCTGAGATTCATCACTGCTCACCAAAGTCAAGTTACCAGTAATCCGAAATTGTTCTCGTGTTTTAGGAAAATACCAACAAGCTTCTGCCCAAGGGTTCTGCTGTATCTGGTCAATTTTATGGCTACGGCGATCGCTAATAAATTTTAGCTGATTGCTTTCTGCCAAAAAACCACGAAAAACAACTGTACGATTAGCTGGACGACCGTTAGCTTTGACTGTTGCTAGTTGCAGGTAACGGGCGTAAACAAGGCTACGGTTGCGGTGCAGTGCATGGGCGATCGCGCTTCGCCAAGGAGCTAGTGACATGATTAAGTTTCGTTGCAATTTATCCAGACCAATATTTAGCGCAAAGTAGGACAATTAGCAATCTTTTCGTTGAATCTAATTGTTTGATAGTCCCAATTGTGTATTTGAATTGCGATCGCGGACAAGCTAAATTTTCCCCATACCCATGATTTTTATATTTCAATACTGCTAATAATTGCAACTCAGTATATAAGCTTTCTGGGTAGGAAAAGTCATTATACACCATAAATATATGTGGCAATTTGTACAGTCATGGCATAGCGTAAAGTGGAAAATTTTTCAAGCTTTTATCCTCCATCCACTTGGCGTATAGTCGTAATCTGTTCACAAGCAACAACACTTTTGATATGGTTCGAGAGCTGGAAATCAAACGTCAGGGTGCAAGGTTTCCCGAAACCGCGCCAGCAGCTAATCCTGTATTTTTTAGAACTTATAGCCGCCGCACAACGGCAGGTTTAAGAGAAACTTGGGATGAAGTGTGCGATCGCACTATCCAAGGTTTAGTGGAGTTAGGTAAACTGACTGCACAAGAAGCCGCTACCTTAGAAAAAACTCAACGCCAACTGAAATCTTTACCCAGTGGACGCTGGTTGTGGGTAGGCGGTACAGATTGGATCACCAAACCAAAAAACTTTTCTGGTGCGTATAATTGCACCTCTACCAATCTCCAGGATTGGAAAGCCTTCGGGTTGATGATGAATCTAGCCATGATGGGCTGCGGGACGGGAGCAGTCATAGAACCGCAGTATATTAATCAACTGCCCCCCATCCGTAATCGTCTTCATGTAATTGTACAGGGAGATGTTGGTAATACAACTAAAGATTTACGTCGTGAATATACACAAACCCATATAGAAGGTAATAGCGTTACGATCCATGTGGGAGATAGCCGGGAAGGTTGGGTGGCATCCTACCAAACGATCTTAGAACTCTCCACAGATGAAAGATTTACGGATGAAGTCCAAGTAACTGTTGATGTCAGCGATGTCCGTCAAGCCGGGGAAACCTTGAAAGGCTTTGGTGGCGTGGCGAATCCAGTGAAATTACCCGGACTATATCAGCGTTGCGCTGCCATTCTCAATAAAGCTGTCGGTAGACAATTAAGTTCTGTAGAATGCTGTTTGTTGATTGACGAGGCTGCTGTCACCATAGTCGCTGGGAATATTCGTCGTTGTCTCCCAGAAGATGCTTTAGTTCATACATCCAAAGGTTTAGTTCCCATTCGTGATGTACAAGTGGGTGACTTAGTGCAAACGCCCTTGGGATTCCGGCAAGTTGTAGATAAATTTGACCAAGGATTTCAAAATGTCTACGAAATTGAAACCAATGCTACTTACCCCAGAGCAACTTTAAACCATCGGCAAGCAGTGCTAGGAGATGCTCAGGGAGGCATTGTTTGGAAATATGTTAACAGTTTAGTAGCAGGCGATCGCTTACTCCATAGCAAGCAAGTTTTACCAGGTACAGTTACCCATTTACCACCTGACTTTACCGAATCTCGACCTTCCCAAAGTCGCACAGCTAAGACCTTTGTTGTTCCCGAACTAACTGCGGAAGTAGCTTGGCTAATAGGGTTGACTCATGGTGATGGTTATGTGGCTCTTGGTCGCAATAAATACGATAAACCCTATGGTCGTGTTGAGTGGTCAATGAACAGCTTGGATGCAGAACTCACAAGTAGAATACAAGCCAAAATTGACGCTGCTTTAACTTTATTTGGCTTGAGTGCGGTTCACAGCGTAACCAAAGGCGAAAACACAGCTAAATCCATCTGTTCATCAATTCGCCTAGCTGAGTATTTTCATCGTTACATCAAGCAGCCCAATGTTCCTCTAACAGTGCCTAGCTTTATTTTGCAAGGTTCAGTAGATATCCGGGCTGCTTATCTTGCGGGTTTAATGGACAGCGATGGCGGTGTGAATAACCGACCGCCTCATTTAGTGACTTCAGTTTATCGGTCATTTATCAGACAAGTAAGTGTAGTTCTATCCAGCTTGGGTATTGCTGGTAGACTGACCACAACTTATCCGCAAAATTCCACTTGGCAAGTTAAGTACAACTTGACAATTCCCGCACTGAAGGAGCGTTATAACAGTCTCATTGCACCCCACTCAACTAAAGGTGAATTACGCCAAGGTCTAAAGATGTATGGTTTCACCGTTCCTGGTGCAATCATGCGGGAAGCCTACACCTACAGCGAAATGCGGGAGATGGGTTTTCAAGGTTCTCGGACTGTAGATGCCAATTACGAACGCTACATTGCTGAGGCGGATATTTCCTTAGATATTCCTGTCACTGTTAAAGCATTGGGCAGTTATGATCATGTCCAAACTTATGATATTGAAGTGGAAGAAGCTCATTGTTTCTACTGCGATGGCTATTTGACGCATAACAGTGCCGGTATGCGCCAGTTCATATCTGAAGATCAATTAGGGGCATCTGCCAAAGATAACCTATGGCAACAAGATGAGAATGGCAACTGGCGCATTGACCCTGAGCGTGATTCTTTACGGATGGCGAACCACACAAGAGTTTTTCACCGCAAGCCAACATTAGAAGAGTGCGTTGATGCTGTTCGTAAACAATATTACAGTGGTGAAGGTGCAATTCAGTGGGCTGGTGAAGCCGTTGCTAGAGCTAACTGTGATTTGTTAACTACACAAGCTTTGAAAGTTGATTTCTTAAAAGCTTACGAACAAGGAACAGCTAAAGACTGGTTGCAAGCACGACATCCTGATCTTGATGCTAATGAGCTAGAACATCGTTTGGCTCGTTATGGTTTAAATCCGTGTGGTAAGTAATTTTGCCTCACGTTAAACACCGGGGAAAATCGGTGAACCCTGTGATTGGGAATACCGAGGTAATCAGAGGAATTCAAGCACCTTTGACACCGTACAGACTAGAGAGTGAACACTTTATCAATTCAAAGTAAATTATAAATTGATAAAGAATATAATCTGGGTTTTACCTCTGTTTTTTAGAACAGCTCCACGAGTCTCCGGCTACTAATAAAATTGCTAATTATTAGTAGAAAATATAGTCGGGTCTGCGAGGAATTAGAACTCGTAGAGCTAGAGGATAAAGAGCCTCTGGGTTAACAAAAATGGAAATTATTGGTAGCGACTTCCACTGTAATCTATCTGAGATACATCTCAATCAAATTGACCCATTGAACTATAAAGAACAGGAGGAAGCTTTCACGGCTGGGGCATTATCTGTAGCGGCACTTTTAAATCATCAATTCCAAGAACCACGCTATCAATATAGTCGGGAATTAGACCCAATTGTTGGGGTTTCTTTCACTGGTTTATTTGATTTCTTTGTCCATGCTTTTGGTGTGGATTGGTTGCGGTGGTGGGAAGCGGGAAGACCTGAAACACCTCAAGGATTGGAATTTAAATACAAAGAAGCAAAATACTTAACTGATTGGAAAGAGATTGTGCAGCGTGTGGTTTGGGATTATTGCGATCGCCATAATATCAAACGCCCTAATCGCTGTACAACTGTCCAACCCAGTGGGACAAAATCGCTGTTAACTGGTGCTAGTCCCGGATGGCATCCCCCCAAAGCACAACGATTTATTCGCCGCATCACTTGCCGTAAAAATGACCCAGTGGCTTTAGCTTGTCTGGAATATGGTTACAGTATCATTCCCTCTCAATCAGATAAAGATGAAAAGGGGAATTTACTTGATGATCCGTTTGATCCACGGGTGACAGAATGGCTAGTGGAAATCCCTGTGGCTGTATCTTGGGCTGATTTACCTGGTGCTGATGTGATTGATATCAGCAAATTTAATGCGATCGCGCAAATGGATTTCTATATGCAGGTGCAGAAATTCTACGTCACTCACAACACCTCTGCCACGATCGAGTTGCGAGAACATGAAGTAGAAACTCTAGGAACTCGCATTTGGGAAGCGATTCAAAATGATGAAGGCTACATGAGTGCAGCACTATTAGCTAGATTTGATGATCATCAAACCTTCCCGCGTTTGCCATTTGAGCCAATCTCCAAGCAGGAGTATGAGCAGATGTTGCAAGCAGTAGCATCACGCCGCAAAACCGATGATTTCTATGCTGTCTTAAGTCGCTACGACTTCGGCGATTTAATGGAAGTCGGCCCCGCAGGTTGTGACTCTGATAAGTGCATGATGCCTGAACAAAGTCCAAATTAATACACGAATCTAAGCAGTGGGATGCAAATTTCATGCCACTGCTTTCAAAGGTACACTCTAGGATTTGAAATCTTCTGGATGTTCACACTTAAACTCAGCTTTACTATTCAGCAAATCATAGGATGCTCTAAAACAAAGCAAAATTTACACGTTACGATTAGTGAATAAATGCTAATTTTCGCAAAATATTGCAGGAGAGTCTAAATGTTCATAGATGAATTATCACCAATATTTAAGCAACTGGTTCAACACCCAGCTTCCTTTTTTGGGGGGTTTGTCTCTGGTGTGCTGCGACTCAACCTTGCAGATGATCCCGTCAAAAGTTGGTTAGATAAACAAGTAGATGCTAACAGTAATTCTTTCCAAAGGAATGAAGCTCATAATGGTAAAGCAACTGGGCCTCAGTCAATCACTATTGAATGACGTTCTACCCGTCTGAAAGCTGGGATATTCACAAGAAGGCGGTTCTGCCGCCATGATTGTTATTTTGGAAGAGCAAATCCAACTGAACCGCAAGTTCTCAGGCACACCGCGTTTGCTTAAATGAGCGCGGTGTTCTCTCCTCTTAACTGTCACCTATCACCTATCACCTGTCACCTGTTAGAAGTTGCGGATCTACAATACAAATTGGAACTCTTTTATAAGCAGGTGTGCCACTTTGAGGATCAATTTTTGCTTTAAATAGGACATTAGCTTCAGGATAAAACATAAAAGCTACACCTTCAAGAATCGCCCCACAAATAATTTCAATATTTTCTAATACTCCCCTATCTCCTTTCACTGTTACTCGCTGGTGTTCCTCAAATCCTGCTTTTTTTACATCCAGAAGATTCATTAAAATGCAGTGACGATGAGGCATTCCTCGATATTTATCTTCATTACGATAAACTACAGTATTATGTTGACCATAGCTGCGTCCTGTTCCTAAAATTACCACAATTCCTGGCTGATTTTCTGCTACACCAAATGCTGCTTTAGTTGGTAGTGATAATTGCGGTAAAGGTGTGACAAACATCTGCGCTTTGCCATCAGATGTGTGAAATTTAGGTTCATCTAAAATCCGCCCTTCGATCATAAATTCTTGTTTTGTTTGGTCAATTGTGCCAATTTTTTCATAACCAGGAATGGTTTTAGCAATTAATTCTCTCACATAAACTGTATCTTGCAATTTACGCCAATTTATTGGTGTTTCACCATGTAACTGATGAGCAATTTCGGTGATTAATTCTATTTCAGAAATTAGGTCAGCATCAGGTGGTTGCAAATGACTTTTACCTTCATCATTTAACCGCACAAAGTTATTACCAGATTCGGTTGTTGTTTTATGAGGATTTTCAAAGCGATTAAATACAGGTAACATTAAAGTTTGCTGTTTAGCTAATCCGTGGAAATGTCCTAAATTGGGTTTAGTAGCTACATAAAAAATGGTTTCTATTTGCGATAATGCTTGTTTTGCTTGCTGTAAGTCTGGGTTGGCTGCATACAAATTTCCTCCTAAACAAAACAGTGTATCTATCTTGCCTAATTCTGCTGCTGTGATTAAATCACGGGTATGATAACCAGGAGTTTCATTTAGAGGTTTTCCTAATAGTTGAGATAGTGCTTGTTTGATTTCCTCTCGCAAGTGTACAGTGACACCCATTGAACCAAATCCTTGCACATTAGAATGTCCTCGAATGGGCATTGTCCCAGCACCAATTTTACCAGCGTTACCTGTAATTAAGGCTGTATTAGCAATACTAAAAATATTATCTACACCGTTAGCGTGTTGAGTTATTCCCATTGCCCAGGCAAAAACTACCCGTGTTGATTTACCAATTATATAAGCTGTTGCTGTGATTTCTTCTTTGGATAAACCACAGGTGTTAGTGATGTTATCCCAGGATATATTATTAGCGTAATTTATAACTTCTTGCCAATTTTGTGTATGGGATTTCAGATATTCTGTTTTGATCAAATGCTGTTCGATTAGAGATTTTTGTAACCCCACAAATAATGCAACATCACTACCAGGAATTGGTTGTAAATATAAAGAGGATATATCTGAACCACCTGTGAGTAGAGATTTGATAGGAAATGCAGGAGATGCAAATTTAACTAAACCGATTTCAATTTGGGGATTAATAATAATTACTTTACCGCCTCTTTCCCGCAATTTGATTAATTCGTTCATTAGTCGCGGATGATTTGCAGGTGCGTTAGAACCAATTAGAAGAATACAATCACTATGTTTTAGACTCTCTAGGCTGATCATTGATGTGCCTGAGCCGAAAACTTTTTTTAAACCCACTGTTGACGGTGCGTGACACAAATCTGAACAGTCTGCTAGATTATTACTACCTAGCGATCGCATTAGTAATTGTAGTAAATAGGCCGCTTCATTCGATGAACGTCCAGAACTATAGCTAGCAATCCTTGCTGGGGGTAAATTAAAGGCTTGTGTAGCAATGTGGTAAACTTCTTCCCAGCTAATACGTTGATAATGAGATGAACCTGATCTGAGAATCAGAGGATAACTTAATCTACCCAAGCGATCGCATTCTTGAGAAGTCAGTTTTTGTAATTCACTAATGCTATGTTCTTGGAAAAAATATTGTTTAATTCCTGGTTGCAATTCCGCAGCGATCGCCTCTACGCTTTTAGCACAGCGTTGTAAATATTCCCCCGCTTCATTAACAAATCCCCCTTTTTGTCCACCCGTACCCCAGGCGCAGGATAAACACGCACTTTTATGATTGAGAGTTTGCCATAATTTTAATCCTTGTGGTGAGAGAGTTTGTTCTACCCAATACTGAATCACAGGTAAACCACCCCCAGCAGGGGAGCTAGACTTGCTTTGAGGTAAGTTATCCATACTTAGCTAAATCTCAACTCACTTAACTAACTAACTATTATTGCTAAAATTATCTGGTGTCGTAAGCTGTTCCAGAATAGAAATAAAAAGTTTCGCCCTAGTCCCTATTGCATGGGAAATTTATATTTTTTTATTTTTTAAACGCCCAAATCGATTCAATTGTCTATTCTAGGATGGAGAGCAGATCAAGCAGCGATCGCTGTTTTTGTTGTGTATTCCCATAAAAAAATTACAAATTCATATGTAAAAACACCCATACCATCGGCGGTATGTCTGCTGAAAATATTTAATTTTAGGATAATGTAATGCAAACAAATTGGAAAATCGGGTCTTTATTTGGCATTCCCCTATTTTTAGACCCTCTGTGGTTCGTAATTTTGGGGTTAGCTACTCTGAATTTTGGTATAGCTTACCAAGAATTGGGAACTGTCACAGCCTGGAGTGCGGGAATCATCATGGCGTTGCTGCTGTTTGCTTCGGTGTTAATGCACGAATTGGGTCATAGTTTAGCAGCGCGATCGCAAGGGATTAAAGTTAATTCTATTACCCTATTTATGTTTGGTGGGATTGCGGCGATTGAGGAAGAATCTAAAACGCCGGGGAAAGCCTTTCAGGTAGCCATTGCCGGGCCTTTGGTGAGTATTGGCTTGTTTTTTCTTCTTAGATTAGGGAGTAATGTTGTGCCTGATGCTAGCCCAATCAGTATGATGGTGGGTGATTTGGCGAGAATTAATTTGGTTGTAGCTTTGTTTAACTTGATTCCCGGTTTGCCTTTAGATGGTGGTCAAGTATTAAAAGCTGCACTGTGGCAAATTACCGGAAACCGCTTTCAAGCTGTACATTGGGCAGCTAGGGCAGGACAGATTTTAGGTTATGGTGCGATCGCCCTAGGATTTGCGGTAGATTTCTTAACTAGAGAGTTAGTCACTGGTTTATGGATTGCGTTGTTAGGTTGGTTTGCTGTGCGTAACGCCAACACCTATGACAAGATGACGACATTACAGGAAACCTTGCTGAAGGTGACAGCCGCCGATGCAATGACTCGGAACTTTCGCGTTATTGATGCTGACCAGACTTTGCGTTCCTTTGCTGACGCGTATTTATTAGAAGCCACTGCACCAGAAGTTTATTTTGCTGCTTCTGATGGACGTTATCGGGGAATGGTCACCATTGAGGATTTGCGCTTGGTAGAGAGAAGCCAATGGGAAACCCAAACTCTGCACAGTATTGTCCATCCTCTGACCGAAATACCCACGGTTGCTGAGTCAACTTCTATGGCTGAGGTCATCAACAAGCTAGAAAATGGGAATTTACCGCGTGTGACTGTTCTGACACCTGCGGGTGCTGTGGGTGGGGTAATTGATCGGGGAGATATTGTACAGACCTTGGCACAAAAGTTAGGCTTACGGATTACTGATGCGGAAATTAAGCGCATTAAGGAAGAGGGTAGTTATCCGCCGGGGTTGCAGTTGGGGGGAATTGCTAAGTCAATCAATTAGCTTGAACCGAGAGAAGCCCCACATCTTACCCCTACGGTGTACACACAAGTCTGATCACCTTATCCTGCAAAGTTTTGATCCCAGCACAAAGATGTGTGTGTGTACACCGTAGCCTTGTAAGGGAGAGGTACTCTAGCGAGAAGCCGCTCCGCGTCTTTGGAGAGGGGTTTCTAGTATTTTTCGCAACTTTCCAAACATCCTTTAAGCAAGCCCTACTTAGCAAATAGAATGCGTGGCTATAGAAGCACAGTCCACCATCGCGGAATCAAAGTTTAAAAACCCGCCTTTGCTAGTTTCGTTTGTGTAGACACAGTTTCTCATCGCCAGATCAAATCTAGCAACAGATTAGTATAAAATCTCACTTACTAACCGAGAGATACTAACAGCACACTTTTTTCTTCTCGGTTAATTAACAAACTTATTAAACTAGATCAAAATATACAGCAATTCCCATTTACCTACAATACACAACAGGGACACAATATTTTGTGTCCCCATAAAGTCGCCTACTTGAGCAGCAACACGGAAAATAGGTTGTTTCATTGTCTACATTCAAGACAAATTTGAGAGCAACGGAGTTCTGAGTTAGATGAACGAGTATCAAAGGCTCGTCAACGGAGTTCTCAGGTAGATGAATGAGTATCAAAGACTCGTCAACGGAGTTCTGAGATAGATGAACGAGTATCAAAGACTCGTCAACGGAGTTCTCAGGTAGATGAATGAGTATCAAAGACTCGTCAACGGAGTTCT
>NZ_CAWUDL010000103.1:0-17559 GCF_963920945.1 Anabaena sp. CCY 9402-a | reverse complement strand
CCGATTCACTCAGCCCTGCTGTGTTATCTTGCATTGCTTAGTCTAAACTCCAGTTGAAACACTTGTGGTAAGAAAGCAATTGTGGTTAATATAGCGGCGGACAATCCTAAAATTGTAATAAAATCCATATAATATTAGCGATAAATTGCCCACAAATAATAAAGAAGATACTCAAAAGTACCTTCTTCCTCAATTTTCATTCAACAACTATAATATAGTCCAGTTTAAGGGCTGAACGGATAAGGCGATCGCCTCAACAATTACAGCACGTTACACTGACCATGATGACGCAAGCTAATTTTATTGCAACAACAAACAGCGCACAATCCTAGTCTCAATAAATTACTGGCGAAATCTAGCAATTAATTCTTCACGGGATAATTGCAACAGTAAAGGGGTAAACTCTTCTGGCGTTAACGCTAATAAAGATTCAATAATTGCTTGAAGTTCATTATCTATTTCACCAAAGCGAACTTTGAGTAAATTTTCTACTACCAACCTTTCACCTTGCTGAATTCCTGTTTGAATTCCTGTTTGCAGACCTGTTTCTTCCCCTTCTTTGAAAGCTTGTTCTCTGTCTTGTTGGTAAAGTGGTGCTAATCGCATAACTAACTCCCTATCTTCTTCTTCTTGATTTTGAGTTAATTGTAAGTTTTGTCGCAAGTTGTATAGTAATTCTAACGCGGCTTTACGAAAAACGTTATCGGGATTAAGTGCTTCTAGTTCATCGATTGCTCGTTTTTGGACATTTCCCCTACCGATGATTCTTAACCATAAGGTTTCAGGAATAATAGGTAACTGATGAATTGCTACTATAGCTGTACGCAAATGTTGTGCTAGGAAATAAACTCCAGGTAAGTAATCAGCTTTGGGGTTAGCACAAAATCCTTCTAACAACTGTGCTGATGCTGTCGGCGTAAGAATCCATAATTTTGGTAAATCAGGTTCAATAATACGGGTGTTATTGCGATTTGCTTGTCGTTGTAAATCGCCACGAACCTCTAATAATTTTAAAAGACAATCGCAAATTTCTGTAATGGATGCAGCGTTGCGAAATGGTTCAAATAATGCAGAGGTGGTAGTAAATTGTGATAATAATCCGAAAGTTTCAGGAATAGTGTTTGGTTGTGATTTGGGGATAAAATAAACATCAATTTCTCTGACTTCGCCTGCGACTCGTCGGGATGCTTGGACTTCGCCGTATGGAGTAAATAATTGTTCTAGGTAGTCTTTTGCAAACTGGTCGTGAATAAATCTAGTCATATGTTAATTTTATTACTATTCTCTTGCGACTTTCTGAGATAAGATTTAGCCCATGAGTAGCGTTTAGCATCTTTTTTCAATAAATATTCTGCGGCTTCATGTCGTTTATTCTCATCTTTTGTACTCATAATTACTCGTTTTTTCTCAGCATCTATATCTTCAGTATCAGCACCTCTTTCTATGGCTTTTGTAAACCAATAATCACCTTCTTCATAGTCATATTTGTCATAACAAATAGCCCCCATTAAAGTGTAAGGTTGATGGGCATCAGGCTGAGAATCCATAGCATTTCTTGCACAATTTTCTGCATCAACTAAGTTATCCTGATCTCTGAAAGCTGCACCTCTAGTTACTAAAATTGCTGACTTAAGATTATTTTCTCTAATCCTTCCTAAGTCTAAATTAGTAAGTTTTAATGCTTGCTCAGGTTCATTGGCTTTACGCCAATAACTACTAGCTGTAGGTATATGCCATTTATTTCCAGTACGCTTAATTTCCTGTTCGTAAAATTCGGCTTCTAGCTTGTAATATGTCAGAGCGATTTTTCCTCCACGAGATAATATATCCTCTTCCATAAGCTGTAAAACTAACTTAGGCTCAAGACGTTCCTGATTCTCCAGTTTCACCATAATTGTATAAAATGGCTGCATCGGTAAATTAGGATATATCAATCCATATTTCTTTTTGAGAACAGTAAAGTGCTTCTGTTGTGCTAATTTAATAATATCCTCATATCCATGAAGCTTCAGCCATTCAAGTTCTGAATTATTCAGCAATTCTTCTACCCTTATCTTAGATTTTAAGCTAGAGGCGTATTTTTCATTTGCAAATTCTATAGTCTCAGTCATCTGACGTTTTTTGAGGAAGTTAATATCTTGCTCAGATAAATAATTCCCTAATTCAAGTCTTTGGAGAACTTTATATAAATGACTCTTAGGCGATGAATCGGCGTATTGATTTGCTTTATACTTAATTTTCAAATTTGAAAATTCTTGTATTTGTACCAATTCTTGAGCAATGGTAACTGTTTCAATAAGTCCTCGCTTTTCTAGCCATTTTAATTCTGTGTCAATTAATCTTTCATCCTGCTCAAGCTTTTGTAATATTGGGTGTAGGTGGCTGGATAGAGAATCACTTGGATAGTCGTTAGCATGATATTTTATTTTTAGTTGAATAAACTTTGTTTGCCTTTCTGCTTCTTGTTGCTCAAAAATTTTGACTGTTTCAAATAGTTCTTTTTTCTTCAACCAGTCCAACTCAGGATAGCTGATCACTTGCTGATTCTCTAGCTTCTTAAGAATTTTATATAGTGGACTATTAGGTGATGAGCCTTCATATTGAGTAGCTTTGTATTTTTCCTTCAATTTCAAAAAATGCTTTTCCAATTCCATCTTATGAGCAAAAGCAATTGTCGAACCAAGCTGATGATTTTTTAGCCATTCAATCTCTGAATTAGCCAGTGATTTTTCAGAATTAAGTTTCCAAAGAATGGGATAAAGAGTAGTAGAAATATTTTTAAATGCTTGATTTTTTTTAGGTACTTGATATTCAGACTTCAAAAATTCAAACTCATCTCCTAGTTTCCTTAATTCGTCTAACTTAGATTTCTGATTTTGAGAAAGTATTTTAATAGTTGCAAAAAGATTATGTTCTCTCAACCATGAGAACTCTAATTCAGTTACCTCAATTCCTAAATCAACTTTTCGTAAGATGAGATATAGCAGACTATAGGGTGAGGAATCTTGATAATGAGTGGCTTGATATTTAGATTTGAGTGCGGCGAAATGTTTAAGCCGATTTTCAGATTCTTGGTTCATATAGTAGATGCGATCGCGCTTTATTTTAAGTATTATTCGCTACTATAACAAAGACGATAAAAAAGGGCGAGTCACATACTCACCCTAGGCATATCAATATTTTCAGCAATTATACGGGTAAGTCTACAACACCTTACACTGACCATAATGACGTAACAAATGGTCACACAATACCAAAGCTACCATCGCCTCCACCATTGGAACAGCACGGGGTAAAACACAAGGATCATGTCTTCCCTTCGCTGCTAATAGTGTTTCTTCACCCTCACGCGTCACTGTTTTTTGCTCTTTTCTAATAGTGGCTGTGGGTTTAAATGCAACTCGCAAAATAATATTTTCACCATTTGAAATACCACCTTGAATCCCACCCGAACGATTAGTTACGGTGCGAATTTCCCCATTTTCATCAATATAAAATTCATCGTTATGTTCAATCCCAGTTAATAGCGTCCCGGCAAAACCTGAACCAATTTCAAAACCTTTGCTAGCCGGAAGAGACATCACACCCTTAGCGATATCAGCCTCTAATTTATCAAATACTGGTTCACCCAAACCCTTCGGCACATTACGCGCCACGCATTCCACTACACCACCGATAGAATCACCTTGTCTACCAGTCTGCTCAATTAATTCAATCATTTTTTGCGCGCAGTCCCCATCAGGACAGCGCACAATATTGCTTTCGACTTCATCCAAAGTGACAGTATTGGGGTCAACTACGCCTTCCAAATCCTTGATGCGCTTGACGTAACCGATAACTTCGATATTTGCAACTTGACGGAGAATTTTTTTAGCGATCGCACCAGCTGCCACTCTTCCTATTGTCTCACGCGCTGACGACCTGCCGCCACCTTGCCAATTACGAATCCCATACTTAGCATCATAGGTAGCATCTGCGTGGGAAGGGCGATACTTTTGCGCCATCTCGTCATAGTCTTGGGGACGAGTATCTTTGTTCCGCACCAAAATTGATATTGGCGTTCCCAAGGTTTTACCCTCAAACACTCCAGACAAAATCTCACAAGTGTCTGCTTCTTTCCGAGGAGTAGTAATTTTACTTTGTCCTGGTCGTCTTCTATCCAACTCTACTTGAATTTCTTCAGCCGAAATTTCCAGTTGCGGAGGACAACCATCAATCACCACTCCTACGCCTCCGCCATGAGATTCACCGAAAGTAGTAATGCGAAACAAATGCCCAAAGGTGTTGCCCATGATATTGAGGAGATACAGTTCGGAATATGTATTTTACCTGAACTCTTGCCCTCATCACAAAGACGTAACACAGCTTTTTGCATCTGTGAGGTAAATTATCTAATGTGAATGCGATCGCTCTATCACTGCGTCACATTAGTTCAACAAATTCATCTACGCTTAAGCCTACTTGTCGAATAATTCCACGCAAAGTCCCCCTATCTAGTTCCTTGTGTTCTGGTATAGATATTGTAGTTCTAGGGTCTTCACGCACCAATATAATGTGACTACCTCGTTGACGATCAACAATAAAGCCTATTTTTTCCAGTGCTTTGACACACTCTGCACCTGAGATAACAGGTAACTTACTCACACCAGCACAACCTCAATAGTATCTTCTGGCACAGGTTCGCCTCGGTCTTCCAGAACTTCTATGTAAAGAGCAATAGCCTCTTCTATATTAGCTAAAGCCTCCTCACGAGTTTTTCCCTGACTGATGCAACCTGGTAAACTCGGTACTTCCACAACAAAATATCCATCCTCGCCATGATATAACAGCACTTTGCGTTGAGATTCTCGTTTTGGTGTTGTTGCTGTCATAGTTTAAATAGCTGCTGAGTTTATCCAAATATTAACATTCTCAAATTTTCTAAAATATTAACAGGTTGCACAGCAAGTTGCCAAAATCAGCAACAAATTCAACACAAACAAAAACACCTCCCGTTTTCGGGAGGTGTTTTTAATTAGCGAAGACTTAAAGATTAACCGTTGATAGCAGGCGCGCTGATAGCAACAGGAGCAACTTCACCAGCAGCCAAATCTAAGGGGAAGTTGTGAGCGTTACGCTCGTGCATTACTTCCATACCCAGGTTAGCGCGGTTGATTACATCTGCCCAGGTTGCAATGACGCGACCTTGAGAATCAATGATGGATTGGTTGAAGTTGAAACCGTTCAAGTTGAAAGCCATTGTGCTGACACCCAAGGCGGTAAACCAGATACCGATGACAGGCCAAGCAGCGAGGAAGAAGTGCAAGGAACGGCTATTGTTGAAGGAAGCGTATTGGAAGATTAAGCGACCGAAGTAACCGTGTGCTGCAACGATGTTGTAGGTTTCTTCTTCTTGTCCGAACTTGTAACCGTAGTTTTGTGATTCGTTTTCGGTTGTCTCACGAACTAAGGAAGAAGTTACTAGTGAACCGTGCATTGCGGAGAACAATGAACCACCGAAGACACCAGCTACACCTAACATATGGAAGGGGTGCATCAAGATGTTGTGTTCTGCTTGGAACACGATCATGAAGTTGAATGTGCCGGAGATACCTAAGGGCATACCATCAGAGAATGAACCTTGTCCGATGGGGTATACCAAGAAGACTGCGGTTGCTGCTGCTACTGGTGCAGAGAATGCTAGGCAAATCCAAGGACGCATTCCTAAGCGGTAGGATAATTCCCATTCCCGTCCTAGGTAGCAGAATACACCAGTCAAGAAGTGGAAGATTACCAATTGGTAAGGACCACCGTTGTACAACCACTCATCTAAGGATGCGGCTTCCCAAATGGGGTAGAAGTGTAAGCCAATGGCGTTAGAGGAAGGCACAACTGCACCGGAGATGATGTTGTTTCCGTACATTAATGAACCTGCTACTGGTTCGCGGATACCATCGATGTCTACTGGTGGTGCGGCGATGAAGGCGATGATGAAGCAGGTGGTTGCTGCTAGCAGGGTGGGGATCATCAGGACTCCGAACCAACCTATGTATAGACGGTTATTGGTGCTGGTAATCCATTCGCAGAAGCGATCCCATACGTTCGCGCTTTGACGCTGTTGTAAGGTTGCGGTCATGTTTTTATGATTGCGTTTGTTTATGTATGTATTGGGCGGTTTTGTTTTCGCCTTATGTTACATATCTTAACTAAGATGTTTAGATTTGTAAAGCATTTTGAGAAACAATTTTTTACATGACTCTGTAGAAAGCTCTGATACTGAGTTTCTGTCAAGGTTTCAGCCTACGGTGTCTATGATGTTTCTTGACTGTGAATTGTTTACAATTATTCCAAGGCTTCTTTTATATGCCAGTTCTCATTTCTTCTATTGTTACCTACAGCCCGGCTTACACAATCGTTCCGACTTACGAGTGCTTCAATCGCTGTACTTACTGCAATTTTCGCTCTGACCCTGGTCAAAGTCCTTGGCTGGCGATGGGTTTTTTACCGCATACTAATGCTGGTCTTCTGAGTTTTGCAGAAATGCAACAACTCAAAAATGTCACTGTATCAATGGGTTTAATGTTGGAACAGTTTTAACCGAACAGTATTGGGGAGTAATCAGTGCTGAGTCATAATTCCAAGCTCTTAATATTACTCAGTAAACTGATAAACGTCCCGCTACCGCTAACACTACTCAGCACCCAGCACCCAGCACCCAGCACTCAGCACTCAGCACGAGCTAAACGCCCCGCTACCGCTAACAGCACTCACCACTCAACACTCAGCCCTGGCTTGTTTCCTGAATTTGCAGACGGACGGTGTGTTCAGTCGCGCCACTGAGTTGAACTTCCATAATTTCACCGCCTAGAGGTTCAATGCAATTGAGGAGCGATCGCAGGTTGGGTGTACTTGCACCAGTATCTACATATAACCTATCTGCTAAATTACCGATGCGTTTCCAGGTCATGTATAACTTCGCAATAGTTTGTTCTATCTGGGATGCTTGATTTACCAAATCAGCCGCTACACTCAAACAGCCGACTCTTTGCGCTTCTTCTAGGGCTGTTTCAATATCTACATCTTCTTGTGTCAAGGCTTGGACTTGGGCGGCGGATTTCAGGTATTTAGCTAACTGTCGTGCCTCTGTAGTTGCTTGTTTGAGAGTATCCACATCGGGATTAGCGGCTATTTCTTTCTGGATGAATTTTTGGTGTGATTCTGGCAGTTTTTCCATTTCCTTCACCAAAGGGGCAATGTAGCGCGGGGGAAGGGAATTTTCTGCGGCTTTTACCTTGACCTGTTCTGGTAATAAATCTGATGACATAGCAGTCCATTCGTCGGTGAGTTGACGAACTTCGCGCCTAGTGATGCGATCGCCCTTACTGGCTGCCTCACTTACCATCTGTTGCACTTCTGGGGAAGCTTTAGAGGTTTCCACAAAGGCGCGTTTGCTGAAGTTATTGACTGCACTGGGTGCAAGTTTGCCCTCTTCTAGCAGGGTATCAGCACTATTAGCCAGTTGAATCCAGGCATAGGCTTGACTTTTGCTAATTTCCCGTTGCTTGAGCCAGTTGAGAAAGCCAGCACCGCGTCCATCGCCGCCTTTTTTTTCTCTATCGCGGATTGCCCTTAAGATCCGTCCCCGCCAAATTTCAGTTTGCAAATCAAAGCGATCGCATACCTGCCAAGCTATATCCAACTGCTGTTGGAAATCTGACTCTGGAATCTGTTCATCTTCCGGATCTGGAAGTTCAAAAGTAAGATCCGCAGGCTGTTGCAAAGCCGCAGCGAGGTCATTGATATTATCCGTTGATTGCACAGTTGATAACTTATTAGTCTTAGCGATCGGCTTATTATTACACAATCTGGGGACGTAGCGTTTGTTGGGATAAAGAACATCACCACTCTTGGCTAGCACAGGGCAAAATAAAGACAGTAAGAGCGATGTAAAGCGCGATCCTGCCAATGAGTTACTGTCTTAATCCCCATTGTCCCCATTCAGAAAATCCCCATGATGTCAAGTTTTGCTTGAGTTGTGGTTCTAAATTACTGCTCAAAGAACGTTATCGTGCTATCAAACCCATTGGACAAGGTGGTTTTGGCAGGACTTTCTTAGCTGTGGATGAAGATAAACCCTCCAAGCCGCGCTGTGTAATTAAGCAATTTTACCCCCAAGCCCAAGGCACGAACACAGTCCAAAAGGCGGTGGAGTTATTTACCCAAGAAGCCGTGCAATTAGATGAATTGGGTAAGCATCCACAAATTCCCGAACTTTTGGCATATTTTACCCAAGACGATCGCCAATATTTGGTACAAGAATTTATTGACGGGCTAAACTTAGCGCAGGAATTGGCACATAAAGGTACTTTCAATGAAAAGCGAATTATTCAATTATTAAATGACTTATTGCCCGTATTGCAATTTTGTCATGCTAGAGAAGTGATTCACAGAGATATTAAACCAGAAAATATCATTTTACGTGGTAGTGATAACAAATTAGTTATAGTTGATTTCGGTGCTTCTAAATCTGTAACTGGCACTGCTTTAAATAGAACTGGAACTAGTATTGGTAGCCCTGAATATGTTGCGCCAGAGCAAATTAGAGGACGGGCTATTTTTGCCAGTGATATTTATAGTTTAGGGGTGACTTGTATTAATTTATTAACGGGGCGATCGCCTTTTGATTCTTATGATACTAATAACGACACTTGGGTTTGGCAGCAATACTTAAAAACGCCTGTTAGTAATCATATAACTGGAATTATCAACAAGATGTTAGAAAGCATTCCCGTTAGACGCTATCAAACGGCAGATGAAGTTTTGCAAGCTTTAAATCAACAATCTGCTGTAGCAGTAACACCAGCAAAACCAATTTATCAAGCACCGCCAACTTCGCCGCCAACTTTTATTAGTCCAACACCTAGTCAAGTTGATTTAGAACTAGAAGAATTAAAAACGCAATTTTTGCCTGGGGGGAAACATAAACCTCAAAATATCCAGCCGCAACCTAATACTAATACCTCTGCCAATACCAATAACAGTGAAATTGACAAGGAATTAGAGGAATTAAAAGCCAAATATCTTGGTAATAATAACCCATAAATCAATATATGTTAAAGATATAAGATAGTGAATAGGTCATCAAAATTAGAACAATATAATATGATTTATTAAAATAAATACTCAAAAATAAATTAAGTTAATATCTTTATTTAGCAATTTGAATGAAAATTTCCCCACATATTTATTTAGCAATTTTAGTTATTCTGCTGGCTGCTTGTGAACCATCGAAAACTTCACTCCAGCCACAACCTGATGCTACTCAAGCACTACAACATCATCAACTAGTGACTGTAGATAAAAATTTTAAGATAGTTATGGGTCAAACTATTTATGTTCCTATATATTCAGAGATATATCATCACAATCGGCAGGAAGTTTTCAATTTAGCAGCTACCCTTAGTATTCGTAATACAGATTTAACCAATCATCTGATTATTACTTCTGTGCGCTACTATGACTCAAACGGGAAATTAATTAAACAGTATTTGGAAGATCCTATTCAACTTAATGCTCTAGCTTCCACAGATTTTTTTATCAATAGAAATGATACCAGTGGAGGTTTAGGCGCAAACTTTATTGTAGAGTGGGTAGCTCAAACAGAGATATCTGAGCCGATAGTGGAAGCAGTCATGATTGGAACTGACTTTCAACAAGGAATTTCTTTTATTAGTCCTGGTAGAGTCATCAAAAGTCAAAACAACTACAAACGTTCATTGTCAAAACCACAGCCTTAAAATTAAAAGTGACTCTGACTATCAGAGTCACTTTTAATTTTTTTAGTTAACACACTCTAAATTGGTAAGAAATTTAGAGAATGACAAACTTATTTCTTGGCTTCAGCGATGGGAACCCATTCGGTGTGGAATGAACCAGCTTTGTCGGTACGCAGGTAGGTGTGCGCGCCGAAGTAGTCGCGTTGTGCTTGGGTGAGGTTTTGAGGTAGGCGATCGCGGCGATAGCTGTCAAAATAATCCAAGGATGCGCTAAATGCAGGCACAGGAATACCGAGTTTGGCAGCTGTGATAATCACTTCCCGCCAGGCTGCTTGTCTATCGAGAATTGTTTGTTTAAATTCAGGCGCAAGTAGCAAGTTAGGTAATGCAGGATTTTCGTTAAATGCCTTCTTAATCTTATTCAAGAAGCCAGCGCGAATAATACAACCACCTTTCCAAATCCGCGCCATTTCACTCAGATTCAAATTCCAGTTAAATGTTGCTGATGCTGTAGATAGCAATGCCATCCCTTGAGCATAAGAGCAAATCTTGGAACAATACAGAGCATCCCGTACCTTGTTGATAAACTCCTTGGTAGAGCCATCATACTTGCCACTAGGGCCAGTCAGCTGCTTAGATGCGGCAATCCGTTCATCGCGAATGGAAGAGATAATCCGAGCATTTACAGCTGCTGTGATGGTGGGAATAGAAACACCCAATTCCAAAGCAGTTTGTACAGTCCAGCGTCCCGTTCCCTTTTGACCTGCTGCGTCAACAATCAAGTCAACTAGAGGTAACTTGGTTTCTGGGTCAACGTAGGGGAAGATATTGGCTGTAATTTCAATCAAGAAAGAATTGAGTTCGTCGGTGGTGTTCCACTCAGTGAATACTTCGTGTAGCTGTTTTGCGTCTAGCCCACCAGCATTTTTCAGCAAGTCGTAGGCTTCTGCAATTAACTGCATATCGCCGTACTCAATACCATTGTGTACCATTTTGACATAGTGACCAGCGCCACCAGGGCCAACGTAGGTTACACAAGGGCCGTCATCGACTTGAGCCGCAATCTTGTTAAAAATTGGGGACAGATACTCGTAAGAGCTTTGTGTACCACCAGGCATCAGTGAGGGGCCATTCAGCGCACCTTCTTCACCACCACTGACACCCATACCGAGAAATCGTAAACCAAGGGGTTCTAATTCTTGAGTGCGTCGTTGGGTATCTTCATACCAAGAGTTACCACCGTCGATAATGATATCGCCTTCATCTAGCAGGGGTTTGAGCTGCTGAATTACCGCATCAACGGGTTTACCAGCTTGTACCATGACAAGAATTTTGCGGGGACGTTCCAGTGCGGCAACGAATTCTTCTAAGGTAAAAGCGGCTTTAACGTTGCGGCCTCCGGCACGCTGTGCCATGAAAGCATCGGTTTTTTCTCTGGAGCGATTGTAAACTGCAATTGGAAAGCCATTACGCTCAACGTTTAGAGCGATGTTCTCGCCCATAACGGCTAAACCAATCACACCAAAGCTTTGTAGTGTCATAAACTATGTTTGGCTAACTCTTGCAGGTTCTTTCATCTTTAAGGGTAGTCTGAGTTTTTCTCTTCTCCCCTAAAGAAGACATTAAGAGTTAATCTAAACAATAAAAGCTCACTGTTAACACCGTTCAATAGTTTTAATTTGTATCTAAATCTACAATTAACTTGTAAAATTTGCGAAATTAGGGACTGGAGATTAGGGACTAGGGACTAGGAAAACGAGGAAGTAAGACGGTAAAAGGCAAAAGAATCTTTTGACTTTAATTTATGCCCAATGCCCCATACCCAGTAACCAATCCCCAGTCCCCAGTACCCAGTCCCTCATAAAAGGAGTAACCAAAAAATGCTGGCAAATGTCCTAGCTTTGGTGGTCGGGCTTGGTAGTTTAGCTATCTACTTATCAGCTTTCTTTTTTCCAGAAATCCACCGCAAGAATGATTTTATTTGGAGTGGTGTAGGACTTTTCTATGCTCTAGTTTTATGGGTGTTTGCCCCGCGCATTTCTGGTGGGCTTTTATTGGGTCATGTGGCTAGTGTGGCTCTTTTGGTTTGGTTTGGCTGGCAAACTCTCTCGTTACGTCGCCAGTTGACTCCACTGCTACAGCAAACTCCAGTACCTAGTTCTGAGGCGGTGAAAACTACATTGCAAGAACAGGCAAATAAGTTGTCTTTACCGCAGCGTTTGACTCAATTGCAGCAAGGTATAGGCGGTATTTTCGGCGGATTGAAAAACAAAGTCCAACAGCCGTCTAGTCCGAAAACCACAACACCCCAACCACAGACGACAGAACCGCCTGCTGTGGTAATTATCGACAAAACAGAAACACCAGTCCAAGAGTCTGTTACTACTGAATCTGAATCTGAGTCCCCAACTGTTGCACCAGAACAGCCAACAGAGACATCTGTCATTACTGAAACCGAACCTCAAGCAGCAACTGTGCCAGAAGTCATTCCACCCCATCCTCCATCCCCTGAACTGGTGGAAGCCGCTCAAGCACATGATGAGACTGAGGCGAAAACACCAATCCCTGTGGAAGAAATTGCCCCAGATGCGGTGTTAGCTCCCCCAGCAGAAGCACCACCGGGGGCAGTACCGCCAGATAATCAGGTTGGTTGAATAGAGTTAAACCCAGCATTAATCTAGATGTTGGGTTTTATTTGCTCACGGCTGGAGTTGCGATCGCGTAACCGCCCAGCGTAGCTGATCGCCTAATATTTAAATAAATTAGGACTTACGCACAAATTACAGAATAAAGAACCACAGAGACGCAGAGAACACAGAGAAATAAGGGTTTGAGAGAGTTTTTGCGTAATTCCTGTAAATATTGAAAATTTTCGTCACAGACGCATACTTATGTTGTTGCCACTGGTGGCGCACCACTAGAAATGGAATTTGTGGTTCAAATTCCTTTCCAGCAGCTAATCTCTTCAAACTATTCGCTTATTTCCCGCATAAATGACAGGGGCTTGACGCATCACGTCTCGTAACAAGCCATACTCCAAGCCCTCAACAACGGCTTGATAGGAGGCTGCCAAAATATTTGTCGAAACTCCTATAGTCGTCCAGCGTTGAGAACCATTACCAGATTCCACTAGAACACGAGTTTTTGATGCTGTTCCTCGATGTCCATTGAGAATCCGCACTTTGTAATCTGTTAGCTCAAAATTAGCAATTTGCGGATAGAAATTCATCAAAGCTTTGCGTAAAGCTGCATCTAACGCTGCGACAGGCCCGTTTCCTTCGGCGGCTTCTAGTTTATTTTCACCATTCACAGCTAATTTCACTGTAGCCAGAGCGTTACTAGCTTCGTTCCCCTCCACTAAGTCACAGTGGACTTGGAAACCCTTAATTTCAAAAAATTTCTGGCGATCGCCTAAAGCTTCGTACACTAATAGAGCAAAACTAGCCTCTGCTGCCTCAAATTGATATCCTTCACTTTCCAATTCTTTGAGACGCTGGAGAATTTGCCTAGCCTCTGGGGATTGCTTGTCAAGTTCGATGCCCAAAGTACGAGCCTTAGCTAACACATTGCTGATACCCGATTGTTCAGAAATCACAATGCGCCGACGATTCCCTACCTGTTCCGGCTGAATATGTTCGTAAGTAAGCGGATTCCGTTCCACAGCCGAGACATGAATACCACCTTTATGGGCAAAAGCCGAACGTCCTACAAAGGGCGCGTGTTCATCGGGGGCTAAGTTAACTACTTCACTGACAAAACGACTAGCTTCTGCAAGTTGATGCAGCTGGTGTTCAGGGATACAACTGTAACCCAGTTTCAGCTGTAAATTAGGAATGAGTGAACATAGGTTAGCATTGCCACATCGTTCACCGTAACCGTTAATTGTACCTTGTACCATTGTTGCCCCTGCCATAACGGCTGCTAGGGCATTAGCGATCGCTGTATCTGAATCATTATGAGTATGAATACCGATTTGGGGAATTGGGGATTGGTGATGAAGTAGTGCTGAGTCCTGAGTGCTGAGTTTTGAGTGAGATTCCCCACTCGTAACTCGGTACTCAGAACTCAGCACTGAATTAACCACATCTTGCACAACTTGACTAACCTCATGAGGTAAAGTCCCGCCATTAGTATCACAGAGGACTAACCATTCAGCACCAGCTGTCATTGCTGCCTCTAATGTCTGTAAAGCATACTCTTGATTATGCTTGTAACCATCAAACCAGTGTTCAGCATCGTAAATCACCCGTCGCCCTTGAGCGCGGAAAAACTCGATAGTATCGCGGATCATCGCCAGATTTTCTTCTAAAGTCGTTTTTAGACCTGATGTGACGTGTAAATCCCACGATTTGCCGAAAATTGTGACCCAGCGAGTCCCCGCAGTCAGAATGGCTTGCAACATTGGTTCATCGGCGGCAGTAGTATGAGGACGACGAGTTGAACAAAATGCCACAATTTCTGATTGTTTAAGCGGATTCTCTTGGAGTTGCCAGAAAAATTTAACATCCTTAGGGTTAGCCCCAGGCCAACCACCTTCAATAAACGGAACTCCTAATTGGTCAAGTCTATAAGCAATACGTAGCTTGTCTTCTATGGAAACTGATAACCCTTCGCGCTGAGTGCCATCCCGTAGCGTGGTGTCATAAAGCCAAATATGGGGTGAGGGATTTGTGGTCATAAGACTAATACTGGTGGATACAACTTTAAAGGCAATGTGCAAAGATACAACAAAAAGTCTATTTGGTTATTAGAATATGCCTAGGGTACTAGCTCAGGGTAGGACAATTGAGTGTAATAGCGGAGCTAATTTACGCGAAATTCTGCTAAAAAATGGTATTGACCTCTACAATGGCGGTGCTAGGCTAATAAACTGTCGAGGAATTGGTAGTTGTGGAACCTGTGCGGTCAAAGTAGAAGGTGAGGTGTCAGTAGCGAATTGGCGTGATCAAACGCGGCGTTCGCTTCCTCCCCATTCTCCTACAAAAGACCTGCGTTTAGCCTGTCAGACTCAAGTACTAGGCGATGTAAAAGTAACTAAATTTGACGGATTTTGGGGTCAAGGTTCTCAAATCGTGTGGCAAACAGAAGGTTAGGTAAAAAAGGAGAAAATCAAGATGGGCAGATGGACACCGCTAGTTTTGATGGCTGGAGGCTTGGCGATTTTAATGGGTACATTGCTAGGCATTAACTTTCCTATGGGTGAAGGACAGAAAGTTAGTAGCAATACCCCAGGTGATAAAGCCTCAAAAGTTCTACCAGCCAACATTAATGTTAATAGCTCCGCACCCAATAAAGGTGGAAATAATGCTACTACATCTGAAAACAGAAATAATGTAGCCCAAGAAGATTTCAACACAAATGACAATGCTAGTGACAATGCTAGTGAAGAGAGAGGCAATGTTACCCAAGAGGATCGCCGATCCACAAGCCGGACAAGCGTAGCTCAAAGTAACGCTACCAACGAATCATTTTCATCTTCTGACAATAACAATACTTCAGAAAATACTTCATCCAGTAACACAAATCGAGAACCTATTCGCGCTTTGTGGTAATTGGGGAACTCGGGGCCCCCTCTGGGGATAAGGGGTAATGGGGATTGGGGATTGGGGTAAAAACTTCTCTTCTCCCTTGTATCCCCTACTCCACTATGCGGGAACGGCAAAGCTGAATACCTCTTCTGTTTTTACAAGTTATGATTCATTAGTTATGTAGTAATAGTAAATAGCTGATGATCAATGACTAACGACTAATGACTAGTGAGATTTTAATTATTGGTGGCGGTGTTATTGGTTTGGCGATCGCCGTTGAGTTGAAGTTGCGCGGGGCAAAGAATGTCACCGTGCTTTGTCGTGATTTTCAAGCTGCTGCTTCCCACGCCGCCGCCGGGATGTTAGCCCCAGATGCAGAGCAAATCACCGATGAGTCTATGAAGTCTCTGTGTAGGCGATCGCGCTCATTATATCCAGACTGGACGCAAAAACTAGAAGATTTAACAGGTTTAAATACTGGTTACTGGGCTTGTGGGATTTTAGCCCCGGTTTATGAACAGCAGGGGGCTAGGGGAGCAGAGGCGCAGGGGCGGAAGGAAAATTCGCCTGCATACTGGTTAGACCAAACTGCTATCCATCAATATCAGCCAGGATTGGGAACAGATGTAGTTGGCGGTTGGTGGTATCCAGAGGATGCCCAAGTTGATAATCGGGCTTTAGTTCGTGTATTGCGGGCGGCGGCTGAGTCTTTGGGTGTGGAACTCAAGGATGGTATTGCAGTCGAAGCCTTCCTACAGCAACAGGGACAGGTTGTAGGTGTTCAAACCAACACAGGAGTAATTCGCGCTGACCATTATGTTTTGGCTACGGGTGCTTGGGCAAATGAATTAATACCATTGCCCGTATTTCCCCGCAAAGGGCAAATGTTGAGTGTAAAAGTCCCTGAGTTTGACCCAGAACTGCCCTTAAAGCGGGTGTTATTTGGAGAGAATACTTACATCGTACCCAGGCGTAATCGTTCTATTATTATTGGGGCAACTAGCGAAGATGTGGGCTTTACTCCCCATAATACCCCTGCTGGCATTCAAAAGTTACTCCAAGGCGCGATTCGCTTATATCCGCAATTACAAGACTATCCGATTCAAGAATTTTGGTGGGGATTTCGCCCCGAAACGCCTGATGAATCTCCCATCTTAGGAACTAGCCACTGTGCAAATCTCACCTTGGCTACAGGTCATTACCGCAACGGTATCTTACTTGCACCCATCACCGCCCAACTCATTGCTGATTTAGTCTGGGAACAAAAATCTGATCCTCTCCTGAACCATTTCCACTATTCACGCTGTCGAAAACAGCCATCTACCCCTACCACAATGCGTATCCACCCCTCACTCATAACGCCCCAATCCCCACTCAGCACTCAGCACTCAGAACTCCCCACTCAGGACTCAGCACTCACTCAAGACTCAGCACTCATAATTGCTGGCAAAACCTTCCATTCCCGCTTGATGACCGGCACAGGCAAGTATCGCAGCATTGAAGATATGCAGCAAAGTGTAGAGGCTAGCGGTTGCCAAATAGTCACTGTAGCAGTGCGCCGGGTACAAACTAAAGCACCGGGACATGAAGGTTTGGCAGAAGCATTAGATTGGTCAAAAATCTGGATGTTGCCGAATACAGCAGGTTGTCAAACCGCAGAAGAAGCAATTCGGGTGGCGCGTTTGGGGCGAGAAATGGCAAAACTATTGGGACAGGAAGATAATAATTTTGTCAAGTTAGAAGTCATCCCAGATCCAAAATATTTACTACCTGATCCAATTGGCACACTCCAAGCCGCCGAACAACTGGTAAAAGAAGGTTTTGCGGTGTTGCCTTATATTAACGCTGACCCCATGCTAGCCAAACGCTTAGAAGAGGCAGGCTGTGCGACTGTCATGCCTTTAGCCTCTCCCATTGGTTCGGGACAAGGATTAAAAACAACCGCGAATATTCAGATTATTATTGAAAATGCCAAAATACCTGTAGTTGTAGACGCTGGTATTGGCGCACCCTCAGAAGCGGCGCAAGCAATGGAATTAGGGGCAGATGCTTTGTTAATTAATAGTGCGATCGCATTAGCTCAAAATCCCGTAGCAATGGCACGCGCCATGAATTTAGCTGCGATCGCCGGTCGTCTCGCCTACATCGCTGGACGAATGCCCATTAAAAATTATGCCAGTGCTAGTTCTCCTCTGACTGGGACAGTTAGTTAGGGATAGGTGACAGGGGACAGGGGACAGGTGACAGGTGACAGGTGACAGGTGACAGGTGACAGG
>NZ_CAWUDL010000102.1:0-17972 GCF_963920945.1 Anabaena sp. CCY 9402-a | reverse complement strand
TATATCTCCTATAATCCCTTCACAGTAAGCTTTTTATCTTTTATAGACAAGTCTATTGAACTCAAGTATCGAGACAGCAACCCCAAACGCGCCCAGGAAGTCTTGGTAGAATTGATGCAAGCGATGGTCAAGTTGAGTAGCGATATTAATACGGGGCGTTTAAGAGCAATTATTGAAAAAATTAATGAACGCATACCGCAGGCTCAGTCAGAACTGCAAGCAGCTGAACAGAGGCTAGAGATTTACGATCGCCGGGAGCGTCCTGCTATATTGGCAGCTGAAAACGGTAGTCTGCTGAGTGCTGTCACCAATAGCCAAAATCAACAGCGTTTAATTCAACAAACTGTTGCGGGGATTGATGCCCAAATTCGCAGTTTACAAGATAAGTTAGGTTTAAATGTCGGACAAGCTTACGTTTCCTCTGCCTTAAGTGCCGATCCAATTCTGGGCAATTTGCGAACACAACTTTACCAAACTGAATCACAGATAGCTTTGTTGAGGAAGGATCTGCGACCAGAACATCCCACCATGATTCAGTTGCAGCGTCAAAAACAAGCCACAGAAGAATTGCTGCAACAACGAGCCGCAGAGGTGATAGGTGGTGATGGTACAGCAGCACCTCTGGCGGGGAGTGTGACGGGTATTCGCGCCCAAAGCAACCTCGATCCGGCAAGACAACAGCTAGCAAACCAGATGGTAGCTTTACAAACCCAACGCGAAACCCTGGAACAACAGTTATTACAGCAAAGGCGTGAAGAACTGCAACTGCGTCAAGAGTATTCCCAAATCCCTAATAAACAACTAGAGCGATCGCGCTTAGAACAGGAAGTGGGACTCAAAAAAGCAGTTTTTGACCAAATGCAGGCCAAGCTAACTGATGCCAAAACTGCTGAGGCAGAAACAGTCAGTAGTTTTAGTGTTGCCAGACTTCCTTCTATTACAGCTGATGCCAAAAAACCCAAGAGTATACCCTTAACTTTGGGTGTGGGTGGGTTCTTAGGATTTTTGGTGGGTGGTGGGGTAATCTTCTTATTGGGTTCTCTAGAAGGTACTTTCAGAACCAGAGAGGATATCCGCGACAGTCTCAAACAGCGCGAAGTAGCCATGCTGGGAGAATTACCGTTGATGCCTGTGGATGATTTGCCACCAGAAGGAATACCTGTGGTTTTATCTTCTGAGTCCCTTTATTTAGAGTTTTATGAAAAGTTCCGCAGTAACTTGCGCCGCTTTGGAGGCAGAGACTTAAAGGTAGTATTAATTACGAGTACAAGTAGTCAGGAAGGTAAAACCACCAGTGCTTACAACTTGGGTGTAGCGGCGGCGCGTGCTGGCAAAAGAACTTTGATCATTGAAACCGATTTGCGATCGCCTTCACGCTGTTTATCCTTGAAAGTCAACCCAGACCCTGATGCTACCCTAGAACCCCTGCGTTATTACGGCAGCCTGAGCGAATGTATCCGCTTAGTCCCTGAAGTTGAGAATCTATACATTATTCCCAGCCCTGGCCCTGTGCGCCAATCTGCTGCTGTTTTAGAATCAAGCGAAATGCGGCGACTGATGGAAGATGTCAGGGAACGTTATGATCTCGTAATTCTCGATACTAATCCCCTCAGCTTATCCAATGATCCTCTATTAATCCAACCCTACAGTGATGGCATAGTATTGGTAGCAAGACCAAACTATACCCAAGAAAATATGTTAGGTGAGGCTATTGATCAATTATTAGAAGCTGAACTGGGTCTGGTAGGAGTGATTATCAACGGTGCTGATATCAGTATTGTCTTACCTCCATCAGATGAATCTTTATCTGGGGAAGAAGTAGGAATCACAGATGAAGTAACAGAGATTTCCGTAGGTGCTAATAAAATTTAATTTTTAGTACCTAATCCATGAATAATCTTCATCTCATCTCTGAGTATAAAAATTTTGAGGGCAAACTCGGTTTTTACTCTCATAAATCTTCAGCCTGTAATAGCGAAATGCGTTTTGCTGTCTATCAGCCACCGCAAGTTAACCAAAAACCAGTACCAGTTCTCTACTTTCTCTCTGGTTTGACTTGCACTGAAGAAAATTTCATGGTTAAGTCTGGGGCGCAACGCTATGCGGCTGAGTACGGGTTGATGTTGGTTACACCTGATACCAGCCCCCGTAACACTGGTATCAGGGGTGAGGGTGACGACTGGGATTTTGGTACAGGTGCGGGTTTTTATGTTGATGCGACGGCAGCACCGTGGAAATCCCACTATCAAATGTATAGTTACGTTGTGGAAGAATTACCTGTTGTCATTGCGGCTAATTTCCCCGTACAAGCGGAGAATCAGGGAATTTTCGGTCATTCAATGGGGGGACATGGGGCGTTAGTATGTGCTATGCGAAATCCCAATTTATATAAATCTGTATCAGCCTTTGCACCGATTGTTGCACCTATGGGTTGTCCTTGGGGACAGAAAGCTTTTAATGGTTATCTAGGTAGTAATCAAGACAGTTGGCGTGCTTATGATGCTAGTGAATTGGTGCAGCAAGTTGGTTATCACAGTTCAATTTTGATTGATCAAGGTACTGCTGATCAATTTCTCACGGGGCAATTGCTCACAGAAGTATTTGCACAGGCTTGTAAAAGTGTTAACCAGCCTCTAAACTTACGGTATCAAGCAGGCTATGACCACAGTTATTATTTCATTGCTAGTTTTGTAGAGGATCATATTCGCCATCATGCGATCGCTTTTGGTTTAATTCCAGATTAAGGAAAAGAGCAAATCATGAGTCTGGTTTGGCAAGCTGATTTTTATCGTAGTCCTCACAAAGATACCGCAGGGCATACTTTATGGGAGTTGTTGATTTGTGATGCAACTCGCAGTTTTGAGTATACAGCTACTTGTCCCCAGTCAGAAGCTAACGCCAGTTGGTTAACTGCCCAAATTGAGGAAGCGGCTGGAGAAAAATTACCAGATGTTATCCAGGTGTTTCGTCCCCAGTCTTTGAGTTTAATTGAGGTGGCTGGGCGGAATTTAGGGATCAATGTCAAGCCTCACCGCCAAACCTTGGCTTTGAAACAATGGTTGCAAGAAAAGCAATATCCCCTAGCTATAGATAAGCCACCCCCTGTTCCATTACCGGAAAACCTCTGGGGGGAAGAGTGGCGGTTTGCGACAATTCCGGCTGGTGATCTTGTCGATTTATTTAGCGATCGCCCCATACCGATTTTATCTGTACCAGAATCTCTGCAACCGATTAATCTGGGTTTAGCATCAACTGTAGCCGTTCCTGGTGTGGTAATTTTTGGCGGCAGGCGATCGCTTCGTCTGGCACAATGGATACAATCAGCCCATCCTGTATCACTCAACTATATTGCCGGTGCGCCAGATGGTTTAGTTTTAGAAGCTGGTTTAGTAGATAGATGGATTTTGGTTACTTTTGATGATCCAGAAGTAGCGGCGGCGGCAAAAGTTTATGAACAGCGCAAACAGCACAGCCGAGGCTTGCATTTTTTAATAGTCCAACCTGATGATTCTGGGATGACCTACAGTGGTTTTTGGTTGTTACAAGCCGAAGTTTCTATCCCTAATAAAGATTAGATGAAATTGCAATCAATTTTACAAGATGGGCGATCGCGTCCTTCGTTTCAATCCCTAATAGGGAGTTAGTGAAATTGCAATCTATACCGAAGCCCGTACCGAAGCCATTAGTATATGGTTTCAATCCCTAATAGGGAGTTAGTGAAATTGCAATTTCATACTGAAATGTTTTCCCGGATTTTAATTCGATATACGTTTCAATCCCTAATAGGGAGTTAGTGAAATTGCAATTTAATTATTCAGAATTAATTGCATTGTTGGTTGGTTTCAATCCCTAATAGGGAGTTAGTGAAATTGCAATTAATCTAGTAGTAAATGAAGAAGATGATATTTTTGTTTCAATCCCTAATAGGGAGTTAGTGAAATTGCAATCATAAGAAAAACTACGTTAATCAGATAGTATTCAGATAACACGTTTCAATCCCTAATAGGGAGTTAGTGAAATTGCAATCGGATACACCACAAGCTATGGGTTTAAAGTCTGAGGTTTCAATCCCTAATAGGGAGTTAGTGAAATTGCAATGCTTTGAAAGCTTCCGGTATTAACATTTCTGGTTTCAATCCCTAATAGGGAGTTAGTGAAATTGCAATATAACCAATACTTAGACTATCAGTGTAATTTAAATGTTTCAATCCCTAATAGGGAGTTAGTGAAATTGCAATTTTCGTTAACAGATTTAGTTAGACCTTTTTATGTTTCAATCCCTAATAGGGAGTTAGTGAAATTGCAATTGTGTAATGATTGTGTCCTTTATTACTCTGTAAACTCCCAAGTTTCAATCCCTAATAGGGAGTTAGTGAAATTGCAATCACGAGAACCTTGCTGAACTCCACATTAGGTAAAACCCACTGTTTCAATCCCTAATAGGGAGTTAGTGAAATTGCAATACTTTGATGAGATAGACTACGTAAAAAGTCTTGTGTTTCAATCCCTAATAGGGAGTTAGTGAAATTGCAATTGCACTTGAATTGTTAGGTGCTATTACTGAGTTAGCACTGTTTCAATCCCTAATAGGGAGTTAGTGAAATTGCAATAGCTAATCGTTAGTTTCCCCTCCAACACCACAGAAGTTTCAATCCCTAATAGGGAGTTAGTGAAATTGCAATACTCATATTTTGTGGTGGATGCCGATGGAAATCTTGTTTCAATCCCTAATAGGGAGTTAGTGAAATTGCAATTAATGATAATGAGAAATTATCAGAATCTTTAAAAATAGAGAGTTTCAATCCCTAATAGGGAGTTAGTGAAATTGCAATTAATCTAGAAGTATTGTTTCTAGATTTTTTTAACTGTTTCAATCCCTAATAGGGAGTTAGTGAAATTGCAATGAGCGATCGCCCTGAACTTTAGTCAATATTTGTGCTGTTTCAATCCCTAATAGGGAGTTAGTGAAATTGCAATTTGCATTACTGATCCACCGTACAATGTGGATTATGTTTCAATCCCTAATAGGGAGTTAGTGAAATTGCAATTGCAGTGCAGGACGCTCCGGCGCAAAGATGGAATGTTTCAATCCCTAATAGGGAGTTAGTGAAATTGCAATGCTATAGTACATTTACTCCTATCAAGGTAATTGATTTCTGTTGTTTCAATCCCTAATAGGGAGTTAGTGAAATTGCAATTTGTGCTGCAAATCCTCAAGCATCCGAATGTGCTGGTTTCAATCCCTAATAGGGAGTTAGTGAAATTGCAATCCTACCCCTATGACTATTGGGCAGGGGTATTTTGCGTTTCAATCCCTAATAGGGAGTTAGTGAAATTGCAATTATGTTCGCGATATCCTGCGAACTTGTAAGAATGATTGGGGGTTTCAATCCCTAATAGGGAGTTAGTGAAATTGCAATGTTATCTAATGCTGAAGATCCTGATGTATTAGGTTTCAATCCCTAATAGGGAGTTAGTGAAATTGCAATGGATTGATGGCGGTGATCCACGTCCAGCCCAAATTGTTTCAATCCCTAATAGGGAGTTAGTGAAATTGCAATGCGTTTCGGCTGCATCATGTATCAGCATTTCGCTGTTTCAATCCCTAATAGGGAGTTAGTGAAATTGCAATCAAACTCATGGAACTCTGGCTCGTCTTTGGGTTTGTTTCAATCCCTAATAGGGAGTTAGTGAAATTGCAATTCTTAACTTCTGGAAGTCCTTTAGTTGGCACACCTATGTTTCAATCCCTAATAGGGAGTTAGTGAAATTGCAATTAAAGCAGAGCCAATGTCACAAGCTTTTTCAAACGAGTTTCAATCCCTAATAGGGAGTTAGTGAAATTGCAATTTAATGAGTTCTTCCGCCAAGAAGTCAAGGACTTGTTTCAATCCCTAATAGGGAGTTAGTGAAATTGCAATGTAGTCCGGCTTCCCGCTACGAGTCATAAGCCCATATCTACGTTTCAATCCCTAATAGGGAGTTAGTGAAATTGCAATTTCGCCTTTGTCCGCCTCTACAAAGATGATGATGTTTCAATCCCTAATAGGGAGTTAGTGAAATTGCAATCTTTTTTCGTCCATACAGAAAGGATGATGACTGGTTTCAATCCCTAATAGGGAGTTAGTGAAATTGCAATATCGAGCATAAACCGCTTTTTACCGCCGGCTTTTGTTTCAATCCCTAATAGGGAGTTAGTGAAATTGCAATCTTTGATTACTGTGTGGCTGATTACTTTAAACATTGTTTCAATCCCTAATAGGGAGTTAGTGAAATTGCAATGTCAATACCACAGTTCCTATCTGTGTACTCATCGTTTCAATCCCTAATAGGGAGTTAGTGAAATTGCAATTGTCTACTACAAAAGATACAATGTCTCTACTTCAAGTTTCAATCCCTAATAGGGAGTTAGTGAAATTGCAATGCAAGCGAGAGAAAATAGACTCAAAGAGCAAGCGGTTTCAATCCCTAATAGGGAGTTAGTGAAATTGCAATTGCAATGTATCTATGCGTGGCTCATCAAATCCAGCAATTAGCGTTTCAATCCCTAATAGGGAGTTAGTGAAATTGCAATATACCATCCGTGGCTGCCCTACAAGTTGATCCAGAGGGTTTCAATCCCTAATAGGGAGTTAGTGAAATTGCAATAGCTATTTCTGATCGATACTCAACCACAAATTTTCTGTTTCAATCCCTAATAGGGAGTTAGTGAAATTGCAATATATCCAAATGCAGCAAGTGAATATTCAAATGGGTTTTGTTTCAATCCCTAATAGGGAGTTAGTGAAATTGCAATTTTTGTCGGTAGTGCAAATTTTGATATTCTTCTGCTGTTTCAATCCCTAATAGGGAGTTAGTGAAATTGCAATAGTAGCTAATGCAAACACAGCACGTGGTATGGCGTTTGTTTCAATCCCTAATAGGGAGTTAGTGAAATTGCAATCTTCTAAATTGGGAATGGAATAGTTTACTAAGGGGTTTCAATCCCTAATAGGGAGTTAGTGAAATTGCAATGGCGCGGAGATGATCGAACTTTTGTAGTTTATCCCGTTTCAATCCCTAATAGGGAGTTAGTGAAATTGCAATTCTATGCAATCCTAGGTACTTTTCATACGGTAACGTTTCAATCCCTAATAGGGAGTTAGTGAAATTGCAATCATAACAACGCCTTTTTGATGAGCAAGATAGATAAGTTTCAATCCCTAATAGGGAGTTAGTGAAATTGCAATTGCCAGTAGCTAATCTATGCGCGTGATAGTCAGAAGTTTCAATCCCTAATAGGGAGTTAGTGAAATTGCAATGACAAGCTTCTTTAACCAACTAATTACAAATGAGCGTTTCAATCCCTAATAGGGAGTTAGTGAAATTGCAATCAAAATTGACAGAGTTCAGAGTGCGATCGCGTGTTTCAATCCCTAATAGGGAGTTAGTGAAATTGCAATTTCCGGGCTTATAGTTGTCAAAGTCTAGAGTGTCTAAGTTTCAATCCCTAATAGGGAGTTAGTGAAATTGCAATAGCGACGACCTGAAGCACGGTCTGTATTTAGTTTTCAAGGTTCGGTTGCGCGGATGAAGTAATCGTAGCATAGAAAATTGTGATTGAGTAGTATGCAAATGTCTAAAACCCTTACTGCATAAAGTGCGCGGCTATTTTTGCCAATAAATTTATCAAAAGTATTACACAGATGGGCTTTCAGCCTTAGTTGCGAAAACCTGATTTAGAACACCCACCCATTCGCGCATTTAGACCAGAAAATTCCCCAATCCCCATTCCCAAGTCCCTAACCCTTCGCCTCAACCCGTGCTTGCTTCACCATTGCAATCAAAGTATGATGAGCATCTTCTGAATCTGCTAAAACATGATCAAACTGGATGCGAACAGGGAGACTTTCACCATTGGTTTGTGCGGTTAAGTCCATACCTTGGGCATCAATTGCTAGCATTTGCGCTGCGGTTGCTTGGGAGACTCCGCCAAAGAATTGTGCGTAAAGCAGCACAGCGTTAGCATGATCCTCGTTCATGTGGTTGCAGATACGCGAACTAATTTCAGGAGAAAATTGATCTGACATAGTGAAATTAAAGAGTTAAAAATAAAACAACTTCATAGATTCTAGGATAAGGTGAGGCAAAGTTGTACAGCTAAAGTGCTAAGTGAGTAATAAATGTCTCACTACCGCGAAGAGAACTCAGCCCTATTTTCAAGATAAGCAAGCTAATTTACGAAATAAAAAATACAATAAATTTATATTTGTCAAGTAATTATTACCTTTAATTGCGGAAATATGACCGCTTAAACTGTAACCAAAGTATTCAGCTAATTTATGGCAGCGAAGATCCGATGAGCGAAATTAGTCAACGTCGAATAGTTATTGGGGATGTGCATGGCTACTATGAAGGATTAATGAGATTATTAGAAGCGATCGCTCCTGCTTCGGATGACCAAGTATATTTTTTGGGAGACTTAATTGATCGTGGCCCCCAGAGTTCTCAGGTAGTTGATTTAGTTAGACAAAACAATTACCAATGTCTACTAGGCAACCACGAGCAGATGTTATTAAATATCCTCACTACTGAAAATGTCCCTGTAGCCTTAATGCAAGCATGGTTACATAGTGGTGGACAAGCAACTATAGCCAGCTATCCAGATACAACTATTTCCCCAGAACATTTAGATTGGTTCAAGAGTTTACCCACCTATATCGACTTAGGGGATATATGGCTAACTCATGCTGGGGTTGACCCTAAAAAAACACTTAGAGAACAAACCGCCGAGCAATTTTGCTGGATTAGAGGAGAATTCCACAGCATAGAACAGCCTTACTTTGCTGATAAGCTGATTGTTATTGGTCATACCATTACCTTCACGTTCCCTGGTGTAAATCCTGGACAATTAGCTCAAGGCAGGGGATGGTTAGATATAGATACTGGTGCTTACCACCCTCGTAGCGGTTGGTTGACTGGATTTGATATCACAAATAATTTAATTTATCAAGCTAATGTTTTTAATAACTGCTTGCGTACCCTACCATTATCAGAAGCTGTAGTGGAAGTTGAGCCGGCTAAAATAATTTCCCGCCGCAGTCAAAAACGAGCATAAGGGACTTCCAAATACAAAAATATCATGTATGGGGTCTGCTCCCCTACTCCTGAATAACTCAATAAAAAATCCCCCGCCGTAAGGTGGGGGATTTTATTACTTACCTACAAAACTAGCAGCCAAGTTAACCGAACTTACCAGCAGTGGAGGCGATGAGGAAAGCAGCATAGGTGACGACGTAGCCAACAGTGAAGTGAGCTAGACCAACTACACGAGCTTGAACGATGGAGAGAGCAACGGGCTTGTCTTTCCAGCGAACGAGGTTAGCGATAGGAGTACGTTCGTGCGCCCAAACTAGGGTTTCGATCAACTCTTGCCAGTAACCTCTCCAGGAGATGAGGAACATGAAGCCAGTAGCCCAAACTAGGTGTCCGAAGAGGAACATCCAAGCCCAGACAGACAGGTTGTTCACGCCGTAGGGGTTGTAACCGTTGATCAACTGAGCAGAGTTAGCCCAGAGGTAATCACGGAACCATCCCATTAGGTATGTAGAGTTTTCGTTGAACTGAGCAACGTTACCTTGCCAAATACCTAAATGCTTCCAGTGCCAATAGAAGGTTACCCAACCTATTGTATTTAATGCCCAGAACAGAGACAGGTAGAAGGAATCCCAAGCTGAGATATCGCAAGTACCGCCACGACCAGGACCGTCGCAAGGGAAGGCATAGCCGAAGTCCTTTTTATCGGGCATCAGCTTAGAACCACGAGCATCCAAAGCACCTTTGACTAGGATGAGGGTGGTGGTGTGCAGGCCTAAGGCGATCGCATGGTGTACCAAGAAGTCGCCAGGGCCGATTGTTAAGAATAGGGAGTTAGTACCAGAGTTAATGGCATCTAACCAGCCACTCAACCAAACGTTGCCGTAGTTGGGGTAGGCTGTGTAGGCAACGCTATCGGGGTTAGACAACAATGTGTCTAAGCCGTAGAGTACCTTACCGTGAGCAGCTTGAATGAACTGAGCGAATACTGGCTCAATCAAGATTTGCTTTTCAGGAGTACCGAAAGCGACTACTACGTCGTTGTGAACATACAAACCTAGGGTGTGGAAGCCTAAGAAGAGAGATACCCAGCTTAAGTGGGAGATGATCGCTTCTTTGTGCTGTAGCACACGTTCTAGGACGTTGCCTTTGTTTTGTTCAGGATCGTAGTCACGGACTAAGAAAATAGCACCGTGAGCGAAAGCACCAACCATCAGGAAGATAGCAATGTACTGGTGGTGGGTGTAGAGAGCTGCCTGGGTGGTGTAGTCCTTCGCAATGAATGCGTAGGCAGGCAGAGAGTACATATGCTGTGCGACCAAGGAGGTAACAACACCCAAACAAGCTAAGTGCCAACCTAATTGGAAGTGCAGAGAGTTGTTGTAGGTCTCATAAATGCCTTGGTGGGGCATATTGAAAGGGCCTTCAACAGTTTTGCCAAAGAAAGTTTTGGCATTCATCATTTCTTTGATGCTGTGACCAATACCGAAGTTGGTACGATACATGTGACCAGCAACGATAAATAGTACAGCGATCGCCAAGTGGTGGTGAGCCATGTCGGTCAACCACAGTGATTCTGTCTGAGGATGGAAACCACCTAAGAATGTCAGAATCGCTGTACCAGAACCAGTAGATGTACTAAATACATGACCAGCTGTATCTGGGTTTTGGGCGTAAACGCTCCAGTTACCTGTAAAGAAGGGTGTCAAACCTGCTGGGTGGGGAGCAGTGCTTAAGAAGTTATCCCAACCTACGTGCTGTCCGCGAGATTCGGGGATAGCAACGTGAATCAAGTGACCAGCCCAAGCCAGAGAGCTAACGCCAAACAAACCTGCTAGGTGGTGGTTTAGGCGAGATTCAGCACTCTTGAACCAAGCGAGGCTAGGACGGAACTTGGGTTGCAAGTGCAACCAACCAGCAAATAAACACAGGGCTGCGAATAATAACAGACCGACTGAACCAACGTACAGTTCGCTGTTTGTCCGCATACCGATGGTGTACCACCAGTGGTAAACACCAGAGTAAGCAATGTTTACAGGATTACTAGCACCAGCTTGGGTAAAAGCTTCAATAGCGGGTTTACCGAAGTGGGGGTCCCAAATCGCATGGGCGATGGGGCGGACGTGTAGAGGATCTTTGATCCACTGTTCAAAGTTACCTTGCCAGGCTACGTGGAACAGGAGGCTGGATGCCCACAGGAAGATAATTGCCAGATGACCGAAGTGGGTAGCGAAAATCTTTTGGTAAAGATTTTCTTCAGTCATGCCATCGTGACTTTCAAAGTCGTTGCCTGTAGCGATCGCATACCATATCCGACGAGTGGTCGGGTCCTGTGCGAGATCCTGGCTAAATTTTGGAAATTTTGTTGCCATAGGTGTGATATTTCCTCTGACCTTTAGCCATCAGGTTTCAGCTTCTGGAGTTCTGAGCTTTGAGTTCTAAGTTTTGAGTTTACACTCACCACTCACTACTCAGCACTCAGCACTCCATTAACTGATTGCTATCCTACTGAAAGAATATGTGCGTGGAAGAATGCCCAAGTGGTAGCAATTCCTCCTAGGAGGTAGTGAGCTACACCAACTGCACGGCCTTGAGTGATGCTCAGAGCGCGGGGTTGGATTGCTGGTGCTACCTTCAGTTTATTATGAGCCCAAACGATAGACTCAATTAGTTCTTGCCAGTAGCCACGACCACTGAACAGGAACATTAAGCTGAATGCCCAAACAAAGTGAGCGCCTAGGAACATTAGTCCATAAGCAGACAGCGCACTTCCGTAGGAGTTGATTACTTGTGAAGCTTGCGCCCACAAGAAGTCACGCAACCAGCCGTTGATAGTGATGGCACTTTGGGCAAAGTTACCACCAGTAATATGAGACACATTACCAGCTGCGTCTACTGTCCCCCAAACATCAGATTGCATTTTCCAACTGAAGTGGAAAATCACAATTGACAAGGAGTTGTACATCCAGAACAATCCGAGGAACACATGATCCCAACCGGAAACTTGGCAAGTGCCGCCACGGCCTGGACCGTCGCAAGGGAAGCGGAAGCCTAAGTTGGCCTTATCAGGAATCAAGCGAGAGCTGCGAGCGAATAGTACGCCCTTCAGCAGAATCAGAACAGTTACGTGGATGGTGAAGGCATGGATGTGGTGAACGAGGAAGTCAGCAGTACCCAAAGCGATGGGCATCATTGCGACTTTGCCACCTACAGCCAAGATACCGCCGCCAAAAGCATAGCTAACTGGCTCTAAGGCATTGGGAGCTGTACCACCAGGAGCTAAGGTGTGCAGGTTTTGCACCCACTGAGCAAATACTGGTTGCAGCTGAATTGCTGTGTCGGAGAACATGTCTTGAGGACGACCCAAGGCACGCATCGTGTCGTTGTGGATGTACAGTCCAAAGCTGTGGAAGCCGAGGAAAATACAAACCCAGTTCAGGTGGGAAATGATGGCATCCCGGTGACGAATCACCCGATCCAGAACGTTGTTTTGGTTAACAACAGGATCGTAATCCCGCACCATGAAGATGGCAGCGTGAGCAGCACCGCCCACAATTAAGAATCCGCCGATCCACATATGGTGGGTGAACAAGCACAACTGAGTTGCGTAGTCAGTTGCCAAGTAGGGATATGGGGGCATCGCGTACATATGGTGCGCGATGATGATTGTCAAAGAACCTAAGAAAGCTAGGTTAGTTGCCAATTGCGCGTGCCAGGATGTAGTCATGTTCTCATAAAGACCCTTGTGACCTTCCCCGGTGAAGGGGCCTTTGTGGTTTTCGAGGATCTCTTTGATGCTGTGACCAATACCCCAGTTAGTGCGGTACATATGTCCAGCAATGATGAACACTACTGCGATCGCTAAGTGGTGATGGGAGATATCAGTCATCCACAAGCCACCGGTTACTGGGTTTAAACCACCCTTGAAGGTCAAGATGTCAGCGTACTGACCCCAGTTCAAGGTGAAGAAAGGTGTTAAACCACTGGCGAAGCCGGGGAATTGCTCAATCAATAAGTCTTTGTTCAGAATGAACTCGTGGGGCAAGGGTACGTCTTTTAGGGGTACGCCTGCATCCAGCAGCTTGTTGATTGGTGCGGAGACGTGAATCAAGTGACCAGCCCATCCCAATGAGCCGCAGCCTAGCAGAACTTGCAGGTGGTGATTCAACATCGACTCCACGTTCTGGAACCATTCCAGTTTAGGAGCGCGTTTGTGGTAGTGAAACCAACCAGCAAACAAGAACAAACCTGCTAGCACTAAGCCACCGATGGCGGTGCAGTACAGCTGGAAGGAGTTAGTTATACCCCAACCCCGCCATACTTGGAACAAGCCGGAGGTGATTTGAATACCGTGGAATCCACCACCAACATCACCATTCAAAATGTCTTGTCCCACAATCGGCCAAACGACTTGTGCGCTGGGCTTCACATTTAGTGGGTCAGTCAACCAGGCTTCGTAGTTAGAAAACTTCGCGCCGTGGAATATCATCCCGCTTAACCAGATGGTCACAACGGCCAGGTGTCCGAAGTGAGCAGCAAATATCTTGCGGGATATGTCTTCTAAATCGCTTGTATGTGTATCAAAATCGTGGGCGAGGGCATGAAGGTTCCAAATCCATGTGGTGGTTTTGGGACCTCTAGCTAGGGATCTGTCGAAGTGTCCAGGTTGCGCCCATTTTTCAAATGAGGTTGGAACTGGATCATTGTCAACGATCACTCTGGCTTTTTTTTCCTCTCGCTCCGGAGGACTAATCGTCATTCGACCTCCTCTCAAGATAAGGAATGAGGAATCATGAAACCACAAAGAGAACCACTATCGCTTCCCACAGAATTTTTCTGGAGGGGCGACGAAGACGCTATGTGGAAATGAAATTTGTTTCTGTTGAATTATAAAGTCTTAACTTGTACATTGTTGGCGAGATTTTAACAATAATTCAAAATAGCCAGAATAATTGTCTCACTTACCTTTTAACTGCAAACTCTTTTGCAAAAAGTCAATAGTTTATCCATTTAATTTACAAAGCATAACAATTGATAAATTTTATCTTTTAATACACCGTAAACCTTACCCACTATGCAATCTAGCTTTTGGTATATTTGTTTGCCTATACATTTGATATGGTATTCAAATACTTAATCAATAAATGATGTAAATAAAATAACTCTTACTATGTAAAGTATAAAAATTCATGATATGTAGGCAGATTTGATTTTTGAGTCCATACTGTCCAGTCGATAATTTCAGTCAAAATAATCTATCAGTTGTGACAAACCATCACTGGATAAGAGCCATGAACCTTTGGTATCAGCAGGCGTTAAAAAAACTTTTTCCTAGAAGTTTGGCTATTTTTAAGTGGCTAATTATACTAGTCCTAGTCTTTGACTTGACTAGTTGCCAAGAAAAAAGCTTTAGCCAAGAAGTGTCTGTTAGGTATAAAGACCAGCCTCAAATTTCTCAGCAATTTTCCGAAGTATCCCCACCGACAGTTATTCAAGAACTGCGCTCAACTTTAGAAATTTATCGCCCACAAGTCAAAATAGTTACGCCTCAGCCTGATGAAATTCTCAATGACAAAAAAGTCACCGTCCGTTTTCAGGTTAAGGATATACCAATTTTTCAGCACCCAGAATGGGAACTAGGCCCCCATCTCCACGTAATTCTTGATAATCAACCTTATATTCCGATTTACGACTTAGAACAGCCTCTAGTATTTTCGGATTTATCCCCCGGTACTCATACCCTGCGCGTCTTTGCTTCTCGTCCTTGGCATGAGAGTTTTAAAAATGAGGGTGCTTATGCTCAGACAACATTTCATCTCTTTACGAAAACAGACGACAACAATCCCGATACATCTCTACCCCTGTTAACCTACAGCCGCCCTCAAGGTAACTATGGTGCAGAACCAATCTTGTTAGACTTTTACCTGACTAACGCACCTCTACACCTGAACGCCAACAACAATGACAACGGCACACTCAGTGATTGGCGTATTCGCTGCACAATTAACGGTGAAAGTTTCGTATTCGATCGCTGGCAGTCAGTTTACCTCAACGGCTTTAAACAGGGTATCAACTGGGTCAAGTTAGAATTCCTCGATAACCAGGGAAACCCAGTCAAGAATGCTTTTAACAGCACAGTTAGACTCGTTAACTACCAACCCAAGGGTAAAGATACTCTCGCCAGAATCACCAGAGGAAAATTAACAGCTGATCAGGTACGGGGCATTGTAGAGCCAACCTACGCTGCTAAACAACCAGTTGCAGAACCTACACTTGAACCGCAACCACAGGAAGAAAAACAACCCACACCTGAAGTTACAGAAACACCATCACCAGAAATAACACCCACACCCCAACCTACTGAATTACCTGAAACAGCAATTCCTCAACCATCGCCCATAATTCCTACACCACCAGAGGTAGTTGAGTCACCGACACCTGAACCCCAGCCAGAGATAACACCTACACCATCACCAACAATTAGTCTCGAACCACAACCAACGGTAGTACCTCAGCCTCAAGTTTTGGAAGAATCGCCACCAACGCCCACCACGACCCCAGAACCCCAACCAGAGGTAAAGGATGAACAACCAGTCAAAAAACCTAAAAAAGTCAACTTAGGAGATTATTTCCAACGGCGATCGCGTCCTCTACAAACACCAACAGAATAGACCTCTGTGTCTCCGTGTCTCTGTGGTTAAAAATTTTCTTTAAACACAAAGACACAGAGCTTTTAGCTAAAAATGCTCAAGCCCAAATTTTGCGATAAAACTTCCACAAAAGCGATCGCAGCAACGGGATTACCTACACTATCCAAAGTTGGACTGTAACAAGCGATCGCACCTTCTCCTGGTACTATTGCTAATAATCCTCCACCTATCCCCGATTTCATTGGTAGACCAATTTTGACAGCAAATAAAGGGGAAGCCTCGTATAAACCGCAGGCTAACATGACACCATTCACCATCTGACGGTGCTGTAACTGTATCCGGTCATGCTCACAGGCTAAGAGTTTTCCGAGTAAAGCTAAATCTTTAACTTCCCCAGAAAGACAGCATATTTGCTCGTATGTGTCAAGGGTTAATTCAATATTTGTGATATATTTTTTTTCAGCCAGATGATTAGCGATCGCCAGATTAGAGGGTGATCGAGATGCTCTCACCGAAGCCAGCATGACTTCATCTAACTTGAGGTCACAGCCAGGCAATTGATTTAACCATTGACAAAAAGATTGAGTGCGTTGGCTAGCGGTCTTTCCTGGTAACTTATCAGCTAAAGCGATCGCGCCACTATTAATCATGGGGTTGCGGGGTCTACCGCCATCAGCTATTAATTGTTCTAACGAATTGAATGGTGCATCCGATGGTTCTACACCCACCCATTGCAGCAGTTGTTCTGTACCAAAGTGTTCCAACAGATACAGTAGAGATAAAGGCTTGATCACACTCATCAGTGGGAATACACAAGCCATATCTCCGGTGCTGTAACTTTGTCCAGATTGACAGCAGATGTGAACTGCAAACCAATCGGGATTAGCTAAGGCTAATTGCGGAATGCGATCGCATACTCTTCCCAGATGCGTCTGAGTTTTCGCTAGTTTTACCCAGTTAATTAACTCATTTGGCTCTAATTTCTCAAGTTTCATCACAACAGATATAGCCCTGTATTTCCTCATTTTGAATTATTTATGATTCCCCGTGTCAGATCGCCAGCACTACCGCAGAATTACACTTGGCTAAACACTGATAAACCCTTCTGTCTTCAAGAACTTAGAGGTAGAGTCATAATTTTAGATTTTTGGACATACTGTTGTATCAATTGCCTCCATGTTCTACCAGACATTAAGTATTTAGAGCATAAATATAAAAATAGCCTGATAGTCATCGGCGTTCACTCCGCCAAATTTGACAACGAACAAGAAACCGAAAACATCCGCCAAGCTATCCTGCGCTACGACATCGAACACCCAGTTTTAGTGGACAAAGGTTTTCGCGTATGGCAAGAGTATGCTGTGCGTGCTTGGCCTACTTTCATAGTCATTGACCCAGAAGGTTACGTAATTGCTCACGTTTCTGGTGAAGGTAATCGTGATGTTCTAGACCAACTGATTGAAAAATTAATTCGAGAACATCAAGAGAAAAGCACAATAAATTTCCAAGAAATCAGCCTAACTTTAGAAAAACAGCGACAACCGTTAATCACACCACTAGCTTTCCCTGGTAAAGTGTTGGCTACTCCAGAGGCTTTGTTTATTGCTGACTCTGGACACCATCGTTTTGTAATGAGTTCTTTAGATGGTGAAATTCTTCATCTAATTGGTAAAGGTAAACCTGGTTTAACGGATGGTAATTTTTCAACAGCACAGTTTTTTGCCCCCCAAGGAATGGCTTTTGATGCAGTCAATCAGATTCTCTACGTTGCTGACACCGAAAATCATGCTTTGCGACAAATTGACCTCAAACGCCAAGTAGTAGAAACCATCGCCGGGACTGGTGAACAAAGCCGCAACATTCATCCTCATGGCGGTGCTGGCTTAGAAACTCCGCTCAATTCTCCTTGGGATTGATTAATAGAACCATATCTAGTCAGGACTATTTGTGGAAGTGGAAATTTATTTGGTTTTGGCGATATCGATGGACAAGGTGAAGAGGTAAGGTTACAGCACTGCTTAGGAGTAACATACGCTAATAATTTCTTATGGGTAGCAGATACCTACAATCACAAAATTAAATTAGTCAGTCCCAACACAGGTAATTGTCAAACTGTTCTGGGAGATAGTTCTGCTGAATTACAAGATGGTCAAGGTAAGATTACCCGCTTTTTTGAACCTTCAGGATTGAGTGTTAAGTAGCTAAACAAAATTAATTACATAGTTTTTACCAAATTCTCGGAGAATT
>NZ_CAWUDL010000101.1:0-18042 GCF_963920945.1 Anabaena sp. CCY 9402-a | reverse complement strand
TTTATCTTCTCTGTTTATTTTCCTATAAAATTTATTTTAAAGATAGGTCTATTGGGCATAATCCAATCTATTTAAATCCTAAAGCCTTATCCTGGCTCACTTTAGACGATTTGCTCATACCAATTTTTTATTAAGCTTCGCTAAATAATACTTCAACGATAAAGTAGGTAAAGTAAACAAATTCTTCAGAAGAAGAAGCAAGCAGAGCCGAATTAAAACTTAAAAGCTCGCTTAAGAACAAAAAAGAAAGGTTGAGGTAGCATTTTATAATCCATAATTCCTAAAACAGTATTTTCATCTACTTTTCTAAAAGAATCATGGATAGGTAAATAATCATAAATCATTGTAGCAGAGACTGTTCCTCTATACTCCATCATTCGCAGTCTTGCTTGACTTTTATCGGTTTTAAGTAAAGAATTAATGGACACCAATAACGGTTTTAGAGAATTATTTTTGGGTATCGGTAATTTTAAAACCCAGTTCATTAAAGTAGGATTGGGTGCAACCTGAAAAATTTTCCCTTGATTATCTAAAAATAATAAAGGATGAACATTCTCAGAGTCTATAAATTCCTTCCCATACCAATTAGAAATTTCTAATAAACCATCCATTGGATGATCTGTATGCAGTCCAGAACCTTGCCAACGACACAGCATAAAGTCTAAATTGACGGGTTCAAGAGCGTCAAACAATTCCAAAGCTTTTTCTGTCGTAGTTTTACCCGTTTTCAAAATCAATTGATAATTTTCTGAGATTTCCATTCTTTTTGTCAACTTTCAAAAGAAGCGTTCCACTAAATAAGCCGCATATTCCATACCATAAGGTACGCTTACCCCAGCAGTCATTTCATTAGCAAAGTAGGTATTTTGACTACCTTGCAACATTTCCAATCGTTCATAAATACCATCCTTGAGGTCTTCGGCTGAAAAATGAGAGAACCACTTCCAAATTAGGGGTGGCCCCATAGGTGTCACTTGAGTGCCTCCAAGCTTTTTGACACAATCGGCTACGTTGCTTTCCAATTCTTCAACAGTTGTTGTTTCATCCATGAATGGATAAAAATTGTAGATTTTACTGCCTGGATCAACCTCGTAGATAGCTAATGGGTAACTAGTTGGTAAAGGCTGATTTAAAGTATTTCTGATAATGTAGAAAATGTTTGCAGGTAAACCCTCTACCTTACAGGTAATAACTGCTCTTTTAATTGTACGTACCCTAGAAAAAATATCTGCTTCTTCCGGGGAAGTATCAGCTACTCCAAGAAAGTCATCAACAGGAGCAGTCCAAATTAAACGCTCAAATTCCCACTGATTTGAGGTAGTTTTGACCAGAATTGTTTGACCGCGAGAAACACACTCAATAGTTTGTCCTAGACACAAGTTATGGGTTGCTGCTAAACGATTCCATAATTCTTGATTCCCTTCCTGCAATTGAGGCATATTCAGAACCAATTTTTTCAGGAAACTGCAACGGTTCAATAATGCCAGTAGCCGAATCACATAAGCAGTAGAAGCTTCTTGTTCCAGATGTCCAAATTGTGCCGCATTAGCAATAGGCATTAAAGCATCTCGAATAAAATCCAAACCCTGTTTGTTAAACCATTCAGGTGAGGATTCATTCATAGCTCGGTAAGCAGGATTGATATAGCCTGGCTCGTTGTACCAAGTATACTTGTCTAATTCTAGAAAAAATTTCCTCAGCTGCCAGAGTCGGCTGAATAAAGAATATTTGGACTCTATTAAAAAGGGGCTAGAAACTTTGCCAGTCGCTAAGTCAAATAGTTGCACCCGTGGCATTACATGAAGCGATGGAGAAATCCCATACCTTTTTCTGTATTTTTTGTACAGGGGACTAGGTAAGATCCAAACAGTTCCACCCTCGTAAACACCACGGGCTTGAAGACTTGCGTTTGCGTATCTCATTGAATATGTTTTACCACCTACGCGATTTTTGGCATCAATGATGGTGATATTTTTATATCCAATATCATGTAATTCTTCGGCAGCAGTTAAACCAGCACATCCAGCACCAACGATACCAATACGGATTGAAGGTTCATAGGTTAAACGATTAATTCGCATGGTAATTGTTAATGAGAAGCTGGTTCATATTTCCCGAAAACTATAGGTAAAATAGTTAGATGCTTTAGTGAAATAGTCTGTTATTTTGACCGAAATAAATAAGTATACAAACCACTAAATTTATTTATGGTGAATTGCGATACTTATGCAGACAATTCAGATATTAGATAAGAAATACTAAAAGCAAACATCGCCAAAATTACTGGAATTATAGTGCTAGGTTCTAGTTTACGTGTCTGAAAAACTTCTATCAAAGACATAGGAACAATCACAGGCCAAAAAATAGTTGTGATTAAAAACATTATAAAAGATAAAAATTTATCTTCAGGGGAAGAATTAGCTTGGCGTAAAGCGAACTGTAGCCAGTTAGTGAAAAAGTAACAACTCATCAATAGGTAACTAATCAATAATGTTAATTGTATTTGGTTCATTGCAATTACTCCTGATGCTTCTTGATGTTTATAACAATAACCGGAATGACGTTTTTAGACAATGTATTTAATAGAAAAAGATAGGGGATTTAAAAGCAGTCTTTATATGCGTTTGTAGACAATTATACTGATAAAAATATGCTATTTTTCAGTCAGATAAATACTATGCGAATTCCGAAAAATCCTGAAACTGTAATTACACTTAAATTCATTTTAAACTAAGAGTTAAAAAATACTTCTTGTGCAATTAAATTACTGAGATTTAATGAAAAATTACAGCGTTCTGCAAGTAAATGAGGTATACCTCTTCCCAACCCACCCCACCCGTTAGTAAGGCGGATGGGGTATTGTGTACCTCACTAACTTGAAATATGCTGTAATACCAATTAAAGAAAAGAATGGGACAGATAGATTTGTTAGAGATGCAAGGATATTTTGATTAGCTGTAAATTTGATGGTTGTTCTAGTTGGGAAACTCTATGACGCCGATGGAACAGATGGCAAGATATGTGCTGAGGTGCTGATTTTGCTGCATCTACCGTTTATAAAGATGTTGGTAATGACCAGGGCTTTAATCTGCATTCCCATTTTTGATTACATACCGTTTATGTTAAAATATTGTTTCTAGGCTTGGTTCATCAGCAAATTTTCTGTCTGCAATATGGTTCAGTATACTCTCGCTCAAAGCCCAGAAATTATCCTGACTGTTGCAGGAAAAGATTCTGCCAAAGCCCGTGACAAAGCAATGGATCAGTTAATGGAACTGATGAATGCTGGTCAACTCCCTACAGAACTGGAAGAAGGATTTGGCCCGCAACAATTAATAGAAGTGAAAGAGCCTACAACTGATTCTACAGGTGGTGAAGATGCCATCACCCAAGCAGTCCAAGTTCTCAGCAACCTGGCTACACTGAAATTAAAAGTGCAAGAATCACGCACTGAAGCATTAGAAATTCGTAAAGCTCTTGATGTCCTCTTTTCAGACGAATCAGTAGCAGAAGAAGAAATTGCTCGCCTCAAAGATGGTTTTAAGGCCCTCAAGAATTTTGCTCAAGCTAATTTACGTTACCAAGATGCACGCACCAAAGCTGAACACGCGAGGAAAGTATTAGATCAGGCTTTAGAGTCACCTGATAACCCGGATTTTTCACAAAAACAAAAAAAATAGGTTTTTGAGTCTAATTTATCACCGTAAAATTTGTAAGTAGGGGCATAAGCCCCGCTACGCTAACAAGACTTCTAATTCTTGCCTAGTAAAAACTCAAACTCAGCTTGCAAAGCCGTAATATCTGCTAGCCGAGCAACGAGTATATTGTCATTACCAGCATCAATTAAACGTACTTTCCAATAATTTATGGTTTCTGAGTTATTTAACCAGAATTGCACGACAGTATCTATCACTTGCTCTGTATTCCAACCCCATTTTATGGGAACTGGTTCTACGCATTCTAGCAATGCGTCGAGGGTACATTTATGGGTAGATAAATATTCTATAGCTTGAGGTTGTGGTTTTTGCAGACTTTGCTGTTGGTGATGGAAAAATTGCCAAACTGGAGACACGCCGACAAGATCAAAAGTAAATTTCATCCATTTCTCCCAATAGTTAATTAGTTGTATGGAAGACATAGCTTATGCAAACAAAACTACCTAACTATCACCTGGGAAAATTAGACTATTTACCTATTTATTAGGTATTAAGGTTTCTTGAGAAATTAGCACTTGTTAGGTTTGAGTGCTAATTTTTTATGTAATTATTTGATGTATTATTAAATAGTTTCGGTCATAAATTTGGGGTGACATTGAATTTTTAATAATTCTTTAATTTTTCTAATTACTAATGCCAAAGGGGAATTAGCTGCTTTATTGGCTGCTTGTTTATGGGCTATAGCTTCGGTGGTATATGGGATTGTGGGGCAACGAATTCCGCCGCTAAAGCTGAATTTGATTAAAGGGATAGTAGCGATCGCCTTTTTAGTGCTGACTATCCTATTTACTAGAGAATCCTTACCCCTTTCTGACCCATTGCCAATCTTTCTGCTGTGTTTGAGTGGGGTTGTCGGTATTAGCTGGGGTGATACAGCTTTTTTGGCCGCGATAAATTATTTAGGGGCGCGGCGTGTCTTACTCATAGGAACGCTTGCACCGCCCATGACAGCGATCGCCGCTAATATTATTCTACAAGAACAGCTTAATATCAGGGCGTGGTGTGGGATTATACTAACTATCCTGGGAGTAGCTTGGGTAGTTACAGAAAGAGTTCCGGGGAATGGTGACGATTCCCCGGCGCACCTATGGACAGGTATCGGCTTTGGTTTATTGTCAGCCATGACAAATGCTATTGCTACAGTTATCTCTCGCGGTGCTTTTGCTACGGGGAATGTGACACCTTTATGGGCGGCTTTGTTGCGATTAAGTGCAGCCGAGTTAATTCTTTTGTTGTGGGTGTGGTTCGGTAGGAAAAACCAAGAACTGTCCTATCCCTACTGGCAATCAGGAAGAGTAATTTTTGTTACTTGCTTTGCGGCTTTTTGCGGCACATATTTAGGAATTTGGCTACAACAGACAGCCATTAAATTCACGGCTGCGGGAATTGCTTCAACCCTGTTACAGACAAGTCCGTTATTTGTTATCCCTATAGGTATGTGTATGGGTGAAAAAGTGAGTTGGAGAGCGATCGCCGGCGTGATTATTGCGATCATCGGTATTGGATTGTTATTTTACCTGAAATGAGCTGGGAATCCCAACGACATAATTAGTTTTTTGTGCTGATAACTACTTGAATAGCAGAACAACCAAAAAAACTTAAACCACCTGAAATATAAATTAGCTTATCTATAGTGCCTTTTTCGCCCGTTTTAACTCTTTCCAAAGTACATGAATTTGTTGGTAAGCGTCTTCTGGAGAAATCTTACCCCCAGTTTGTAGGCTACAAATGTAGTTTACTCTTTGAGAAAATTCTTGAAGACTTGCATTAAAAACTAAATATTCTGGTTTAAATTGTCCATAATAGGGACTACGAGGATAGAGGAAATCACATAAATCAGACAGGAAATCAGAGTTGGTATTCATAGGAATTTAAGAGAAATTAGATTGAAAATTTCAGCTTTCAAGCATCTGATAATTACGCAATTCCAAATATATTGATGTGTTTCAATGGTTTTCCATCATAGTGTAATCATCCCCTTTCGATTTTCCAGGTTCTCCCCTTCTGACAAGCATTACAAGCAGCAGTTTTAGGTTCAAAATCAAGACAACCAATAGCCTGCTCAGAACAAGCTCTAGTTGGATTGACAGTACATTTCAGGCGGTAGTCATTAGTGAAATACTCACAATTATGACAAGGCACTTGATGTAACTTCCACAAAAAACTTATCCCTTTTTTGAGAGTTGTCCAAATACTCCAAAGCAATAAAATCATGATTGCCCAAGCAGATAAAGCACAAATAATTGTAGTCATTCCGATTCATACTCCACTGTAAATTTTAAGAAATTGCCCACAGTTAACTGCTTTTAACCGCAGGCAATAAGGAACTTGAGATGAGTGATATTAGTAGGAAATATTACTCGCCCTCCAGGCGTGCCAAACATAACCTAAGAATGCTAATATCCCTAGAAAAAACTGAATGTTTGCCATACCTAAACGTTCTGTACCGTAAAGTTCAGGTGGAAAAACCGTAGTGTTATATCCGTATCTACTACTTGACCACCTGCACCGACACCAAAACCTAAAGTAGCTAAATGGGGTAACAAGATTAGTCCTTGGTCGCCCATCGGGATATCAGGGTTGTAGCGAGAGATTTCAAACCATGTAAACGCACCCGCCCAAAGAGTTGTCAGTGTGGCTTGTACTACGTGTGCGCCGATAAATAAGCCAGAGAGGTCGGCAAAGCGGGCATTGCCAACCCACCAATCAAATTTGACGTTGGGATTATCGTATGTCTGCATTGGTTAGCTCGTTTATATTTGTTGCTAGAAATACTCAAGTAATGGCTAATTAACTTCAACGGGTGAAAGTTGTGAACAAAAGCCAATAGTTCAAATAATTGAAGTTAACTTGCCAACGTTGGTGATTACAAATCTACTTTATTGAAAGTAATTCCTAATTGTATCTATTTTCAACAAAACTTAACAATTATAAATAAAGCTGAATTTTGCAGCAAAAAATAGACGACGATAACTAATTTTGTCGCTGTTTAAAAGTTACATAAAAAATTAATATGGGTGTAGATGCGCCCCTAACAAATACTTGTTAATTTGTCGAATTTTGGTGAACTAATTGAGATTTTGGGATTGATCTTAGATGATATGGTTGCCAAAAACTCAACATTTCCTCGCCGACTTGTTGAGGATAGAAGTAGTGAAAAAAATGATGACCTTTGGGACATTCCCAGAGATTATCTTCAGCTTTAAACTCCTTCAACCAATCTTTTAAGACTGGTGAATTAACAATGGAATCATTCTTGCTACCACATACCATCATTGGCATAGAAACCCCACCTTTAGGTAAATCAGTCAACTTAAAAAGAGAGTGTAATAGGGGAGATTGTTCTAAATCTCTATCTAAGACTGCCATTAACTTTTTAGTAGTATTATGTGGTTGCTCACCAAAAAGATGACGAACACTACTAGCTAACACCTGCTCACGGCTCATAGTAAATGCTTGTCTTTGCAGATAATAGTGGACGTGCCAAGTATTTGCAGGTTGAGAGGCCACAGCTAGGAGAATGAGCGATCGCACTTTTTCAGGATACCGCCGCGCATAAGTTAAAGCGATCGCACCACCCGCGCCATGACCAGCTAAATGCACCGGCTGAGAATACTGTGATAAATATTCCTCTAGCAAACCCACAGCCTCATCAATCGAACCACCTTCATCCTTACCGTGACGATATTCCCACTGAGCCACATTCACATATTGCGATATATATTGCAGCAATGGTTTATCAAAACGCTGTAATACAGAACTAGAACTGATCCAAAGAACATCAATATCATCAGACATAAAACCTCTAAAACCTCAGAAATTAAGCAGATTTGAAAACCACAAATACATACAGATTGCTTTCAAACTTAGCGTTCCTCCGCGTAAACCTCAGCGACACTTTGCGTTTAAAAACAAAATTATCTGTGTGTATCTGTGGTTAATCATCAGGTACAAAAAACGTTAATGGCGCAAACTACAAACCAAACTCTCTTTTCAACTGAGACACCCAAGCCTTGATCCGTTCATCAGTCAAATCAGATTGATTATCCTCATCAATCGCCAAGCCGACAAATTTGCCATTTCTTAAAGCCTTAGAATCGTTAAAATCATACCCCTCAGTAGACCAATAGCCGACAGTTTTACCACCGCGTTGGGAAATTTTTTCTTCCAGAATGCCAATTGCATCTTGAAAATTATCGGCATAGCCCATCTGGTCGCCAGTACCAAAATAGGCAACCATCTTACCATTAAAATCTATGTCATCTAGTTCTGGAAAAAAGCCTTCCCAATCACTTTGGAGTTCACCAATATTCCAAGTAGGACAGCCAACAATCACACATTGATACTCATCAAAATCAGCAGCTTCTGCTTGGGACATATCGTGTAATGTCACACCATCACCAAACTCATCTCGAATAATTTCCGCCACAGATTCAGTTTTACCAGTTTGAGTACCGTAGAATAAACCAATTTTTTTCGACATTTTTACTCCTTATATTGATAAGAACAGATACCCCCTGCTATGCAAAGAATACTCACCCAAATATGGCCGCCTACTAAGTCTTCTAGATTATTGACTCCGGCAATCCAATACTTGTTACCACCAACTAAATAACTAAAAATAGCTGCAAAGTTTCAAGTAGGATGAGAAATAACTCGCACTTCCCCAATATTGGAATCGTATAAACCACCGAAGAAGACAGCCTTGACAACCAGTAAGCCAGCACCTAGACCTAATAAAACTAGGTGAATACCTAAGATAGTCGTCATTTTATTGGCATCTTTCTTCAGCTTATGCTTATTGAGATACTTCTTCAATAAGCTCTGCAAACATCCTACCAGATTTATTGAGATAAATTTTTACTTATTCATGATTAATTTTTGTAAAAGCTAAGACAAGGTCATGCAAAATACTGATTTTAATGGTTTTTGAGGGATTTTATCTTTAAATTAATGTTGTATTCCTAGCTAAATCCTTTGAAAATTGCTTATAATTATTATTAATAAGCTACAGTAGCACTTCTCAAGCATCGTTATCGTGCTAGAAGCGTAATGAGTCAATGCTGTGATTGCTGACAAAGAAGCGCAGGGTTGGCAAATCGAAAGTGTAGAGTTGGTTTTGACTTGTTTCGCGCAAACCTCACACTGAATATCCCAAGACAGCGATCGCGGTAAAGTTTAAAAAATGCGGCGTTGCATAAATGCGGGATGAATTGAGACTTTTGTACAAAGAAAAATATTGATTCTTTGCGTCTTTGCGCCTTTGCGTGAGACAAAAATCATCCCACTAATCAGCAACGCCAAAAATGCTTGATCGCTTCCCTAAAGCAGTTGTCATGTCTGCAAAAGCGTAGGCTGAGTAGAGACGTTGCACTGCATATTGTCCTGATAAATAGAGAGTTAATTTTTTTTATTATCTAAATTAGAGGCTTTTATGTGCCGAAGTTTACTTGATTGGGTAGGATTCATCCAAGTTTCTAAACGACTAAAAGCTTGAGAAGACAGCAATGTTAAACATAAGTAGACGATCGCAACTGCTGCGTAAATTTCAAAGGCGCGATAATTTCCGGCTACAATCAGTTGTCCTTTGCGAAATAACTCTTCAAACCCAATCACCGCAACTAAGCTGGTATCCTTCAATAAACTAATAAACTCATTTCCTAGAGCTGGTAACATCCGCCGGAATGCTTGGGGGAAAATTACTAAGCGCATTGTTAGTAAAGGATTTAAGCCTAATGATTTGGCTGCTTCTGCTTGTCCTGGTTCAATGGATTGAATACCAGCGCGGACAATTTCGGCAATGTAAGCTGCACAATTTAAACTTAAGGCAATGACCCCAGCTACTAAACGATCAAAAGAGAAAGTAAAGTTAAGTTCTTGAGCAATGGCTGGGATGCCAAAATAAATCATAAAAATCTGTACTAGTAAAGGTGTACCGCGAAAAAAATCAACGTATGCTCTCGCTAACCAGCGCACAGGAGTAATTTTTGAGAGGCGGATAATACCAACTAATGACCCCCCAATTAACCCCAAAATTACAGAAATTATTGTTAGTTGTAGGGTAACTAATGCACCTTGTAATAAAGTAGGTAAAGCCTGCACAATTAAACCAATTGAGGCGAATATGCCCCCTTTAGGAGTGTTAGTTTGATTTTCAAATGGTGATTTATCTGGTAATTGTGGCGGAGTAGCTTTAAACCATTTTTGATAAATTTGGGCATAAGTGCCGTTTTTTAATACTGTATCGAGTCCGTTGTTGATGAGTAATAAATCAGGTGAATTTTGGGCTGTGGCAATGCCGTAATATTCTTCTGTTAGTAATTGCTCTACAACTTTAATGCCTTTGAGATTGCCTGTATTTATAGCATATAAAGTTACTGGTGCATCATTAATAACTGCATCTACATTGCCATTGAGTAATTCTTGCAGTGCTAGGGGTGCAGAATCAAAACTGCGAATTTCTGCACCTGGAATACTTTTAGCTTTTTCTGCGCCAGTCGTACCGATTTGGACAGCGATTTTTTTATTGTTGAGACTATCAAAACCTGTAATATCTGGATTGTTACCACGAATTGCGATCGCTAACCCAGCTTTAAAATAAGGACGAGAGAAAGCCACCGTCTTGGCTCGTTCTGCTGTAATGGTAATCGAACTAATCGCCGCATCTACGGTTCTACCTTGCAAGGCTGGGATAATGCCATCAAACGGTAGACTTTGAAAGTTGACTTTAAAGTTAGCAGATGAAGCGATCGCATTCATTAAATCCAGGGAAAAACCCTGTAATTCCCCAGATTGTCCTTGAAACTCGAAAGGAGGAAATGCAGGTTCAGTTGCGACTCGCAAAGTTTTATCAGCACTCAGATTTGCACTACAGCTAGAGAGTAAAACACAACTAACACAAATCACTAGACACCAGCACAGCCAACGCTTAACATCTAATCTAGCCATGTGATTTTTACCCCCTGAGTGAGTTTTGAGTGCTGTTAGCGGTAGCGCGGCGTTTAGCCGGTGCTGAGTAATGAGTTTTGAGTAATGAGTAATGAGTGTATGCTGAATCTGCACAGGTTACAACCTGCTATTTAAAAAATTCAGCCCTTTGAAAAACTAGCGTAGAAGCGAATAAGTGCAGTTACTGCACGCTGCTCACGCCCCGCTCCGCTAACAGCAACGGCTAAACGCCGCGCTAACACAACTCAGCACGCTGCTTACGCTCCGCTACCGCTACACTCAGCACCGGCTAAACGCCGCGCTACCGCTAACAGCACTCAGCACTCAGCACTCATGACTCAGCACTCATAACTCCTAAAGATAATCGCGCAAGAAATCAAAGGGATCGTCTTCCCAACAGGGTTCGGGCATCATCAACAGTAAATTACTATTGATGTCGGCTTCAATATCTTCGCCGTCTTGTCTATCAAATAGTTCTATGAGAACTTTCCAGTCTCTTTCTCTCAGAGACGTAAACACTGGGGCGTAAGTCTGTGGATTGATTGGATAAGTCACAGGCGAAATTTGAATCGAATGATACAAAAATTTAGTTTTAAGACTGGCAAACAATCTTATTTTAACTCGCACAAATGAAATCACAAATAAGGGGCAATCAGCTTTTAATTAGCGAATATTCTTATTTATAAGGAAATTGCACCCATTACATAATTACTGCTAAATCTACCCACATCAGTATAATTATTTAACAATTGGCAAATTACTCGATGAATTCTATACCAAAAACTTCGGTAAAAGCTTGGGAAATATGTCCGCGAACTTCTTCACAGGTAATTCCGGGAATCCATTCGGCTAAACTGCCTACAGGTTTATCTGCAATACCGCAGGGAACAATGCGCCTAAAGCCTGTCATGTCAGGACACACATTTAAAGCAAAACCGTGCATGGTAATCCAACGACTGACTTTAATCCCGATCGCAGCAACTTTACGCCCTTCTAACCATACCCCAGTGAAAGAGGGAATGCGATCGCCTTGTAAGCCATAAACTGCTAAGACGCGAATAATCACTTCTTCTAATTGCCGCAAGTACCAATGTAAATCTTTACAATAACGTTGCAAATTTAAAATTGGATACCCTACCAATTGGCCGGGACAGTGGTAAGTGACTTCGCCGCCACGTTCAGTTCTATGTACCTCGAACTGATTTTGGGCTATGTCAAATTTGAGAAATTCGGAATTGCTGCCTTGTCCTAAAGTATAGACAGGGGGGTGTTCCAGCAAGATTAACACATCATCTAGATGGGGGTTGTGAATACGCTCTGTGAGGAGGGATTTTTGCCACTCATGCGCTTCTAAGTAGGGTGTTAACCCTTTGTTGTACAAAAAACAATAGTTTTTAGCTGCCTTACTACAATTCATGCCGAAAATCAACTGAGTTAACAACTAAATATATTTCAACTTTCGAGAATTTGATCAACAATTGTCAAGCTATGCAAAGGATTTTAAAGGAACATCAAGGGAATCATCTCTTAGAAAAACAAAGTGCTAGTTTGAATATATAAACACAAAGGTGTTGGGAGGAATTCTCTACAATAAGCATCACGCCAAGGAAAGAAGAACGAATACACTGGCTGATGAGTCTCATAATTGTTTACATCTGAAAGACTTGTATACCCAAAAGAGAGCGATCAAATCTCCGTTAACAAACCAGAAGTAACTACTATTAGTTATGTAAAGTTTGTTTTGATGAGCAAGGTAGTCAAAACCGTTATTAATTAGGCTACCTTAATTGAGAACATAGCGCGACTGTCTAATTGTCTAGCAATCAGTTAGAGCGATCGCTCCAAATCAAACATAAAATCAAGGGTATACAGAGGAATAACTATAATAGATGCAAAGGACTGAGACAAAACAGCTAAAAGTACATTAAAAAAGTCCAAAACAGGTGTTGGTGTAAGTAACATAACTTACCGCAATCTCTTTGCATACTAAAGACAACATCACATTAAATATTGCGCTATCGAGCGGGAGAGTTTACATGAAGCTTGTCATCCACGGCAAAAATATTGAAATTACCGATGCGATTCGAGAATATGTGCATCAAAAAATTGAAAAAGCAGTTAGTCACTTTCAGAACATCACCAACGAAGTGGATGTCCACCTTAGCGTAGCTCGCAATCCCCGAATTAATACTAGACAAGCGGCTGAAGTCACTATTTACGCAAATGGTAGTGTCATCCGCGCCGAGGAAAGCAGCGAAAACTTATACGCGAGCATTGATTTAGTTGCAGATAAAATTGCCCGACAACTCCGTAAATATAAAGAAAGAAAACAAGACAAGAAAACTCAAGCTCTACCCACTAACGAAGTAGTTGTACCACAACCAGTAGTTGCAGATTTAATCGGCGATCGCACCCCCGAACTCCCAGAAGAAGTTGTCCGTACTAAATATTTTGCCATGCCACCGATGACGGTTACAGAGGCTTTAGAGCATCTGCAATTGGTAGGACATGATTTTTATATGTTCCACAATGCCGAAACAGGCGAGATTAACGTCATTTATGAACGCAATCATGGCGGTTATGGCGTAATTCAACCCCGTAATAACAACGGCCATGCCCATACTAACGGCAAAAATGGTAAGACAGCCAGTAATGTAGGAATGCCAGAAAAATCTCACAGTAGATAATTGAATAAGTGAAGAGTTAACAGTAAACAGTTATCAGTGGAAAAAAACTGATAGCTGTTTAATGTTATTTGTTTGAAGAACAAGAGGATGCGGCCTGTGCTACTGTAATGTACTTAACCAAGTGTCTAAATCCGCCATTGTCTGAAAATCTAATAATGCTTCGCCCAGATTTTCTAACTGTTCTAAAGAAAGATTTTCTACTCGTTCTCGCACTGGTTGAGATAATTCTCCTACACGACGAGTAAGTTGACGGAGAATAAGCGATCGTTCCCGTTGTTCACCACGTTGTTCACCACGTTGTTCACCACGTTGTTCACCTTCGGCGAGAATTTCCTGATAAATGACTGATTCGCGCATCATACCCTCCCGAAATAATTGTTTGATCAAGTCCTTTTTATATTTTAAACCCGCTAAAATTTGGGTGTAAGCGGAGATTTGTGATCGCTCTCCTAGCTCAAGTTGATTCACTCGTTCTACAACTTGTTGTAATAAAGCTTGAGGCTGAGTGGTTGCGGCTAGTGTTGCTAATGGTAATAACGCTGGCTCATTAAGGAATATTTGGGGATTTTCCTCCCACATAGAAATTACACGATATTCATGACGAGTAGACTCGACACTAAAAACGGTTTCAATTACTGTATCTGGCGCGAGAGGAAGTAATAGTACAACAACTTGCGTGATGGGTAGACGATACAACCTATACAGGCGTACCCAATAATCTAGCATCCGCAGGGGTAGGGGTGGTGTGGATTCGAGTTTGGTTTGAAATTCTAAATGGAGAATGCGTTCTTGCAGTTGCAGGAATGTGACGTAATCAGCGCGAATCGGTTCGATACTCAATTCAGTTTTGAGGACTGTAACATCAGTTTGCGGTTTACCTAACACCCAACTAGCAAAAGTAACGGGATGTTTTTCGGACAGGAGTTTGCACAGATTATCAAAGGACATTTACAAAAACAAAAGGTAAAAAAAGATGAATTAAATATTTATTAATTTAAAATATTTAACGAGTGCCAAAGTATTGAGCAATTTTTATTTTACTCAAAACTCAGCACTCAAAACTCAGCACTCCTAAGACACCGCCGCAGTAGCCTTGAGAGCAAAAATCTTCTCAATGATATCTTCCACAACCTTATCAGGTGTAGAAGCCCCAGACGTAACTCCTACAACAATTTCTCCTTCTGGTAGCCAGTTTTCTGCAATGACTAAATCGCCAGTTAATTGCCGATGTTCAATGGATGTTCTAGATTTAATTCGCTCCACACAATCAATATGATAAGAAGGCAAATTACGTTCCTTGGCAATTTGTTGTAATTGAGTCGTGTTTGATGAATTAAACCCACCAATTACCACCATTAAATCTAAGTTGTGTTCTACTAATTCCAACATGGCATCTTGCCGTTCTTGGGTAGCATCACAAATAGTATTGAAGTTTTGGAAATGTTGAGTTAGTTCAGCAGGACTATACTTCTGCATCATGGTACGTTCAAAAAGTTTACCAATCTGCTCAGTTTCACCTTTCAGCATCGTGGTTTGGTTAGCAATACCAACACGTTCTAAGTCTTGATCTGGATCAAAGCCGGCTGAACAAGCTTTGGCGAATTTTTGTAAAAATTCCTCGCGATCGCCACCATGTAAAATGTAGTCAGCTACATAATGGGCTTCTTTTAAATTCAGCACAATTAAATACTTACCAGCAAAGGAACTAGTAGCCACAGTTTCCTCATGCTTGTATTTACCGTGAATAATTGAGGTGTAATCACCTTTTTTGTGCTTTTCCACGGTATTCCAAACTTTAGATACCCAAGGGCAGGTAGTATCAACGATTTTGCATCCTTTATCGTTGAGTATCTGCATTTCTTGAACGCTAGCTCCAAAAGCAGGTAATATCACCACATCGTTATTACCCACAATAGAGAAGTCTTTTTTAGTCCCATCAACAGGGATAAATGCGACTTGCATTTCTTGCATTCGCTGATTCACAGAAGGATTGTGGATAATTTCGTTAGTAATCCAAATCTGTTCTGTCGGGAAGTGCTTGCGGGTTTCATAAGCCATAGCCACAGCGCGTTCCACACCCCAGCAAAAGCCAAAAGCTTGAGCCAAGCGGATAGTGACATCGCCGCGTTTAAGGATGTAATTGCGATCGCGGATTTCTTGAATTAAGTTACTTTGATACTCAGATTGCAATTGAGTAGCAACTTCGGCTTGATGACCAAACCCCTTACGGTTGTAATTTTCTGAATGTTGCAGTGAACGCTTAAAAGCTTTTGTATCCATATGTTTTATTTTTTATTATCTCCTCCTTCTGATTTTCTCGTGCCATGACACGATTTAGTTAATCGGGTACAGATTTTCTCAAGTTAGAGGTGACAGGTGACAGGGGACAGGGGACAGGGGACAGGTGACAGGGGACAGGGGAGACTCTTGCATCAATGCTTAATTTGTCATGTTGAGCGAAGCGAAACATCTCAAAGATTCTACATTTCATTCAGAATGACACATCTCATTTTCGGACTTTTGCAAGAAGTCTATTCAATTTTGAATTAATTAGTCCCACCAATTCCCTTTTGATAAATTTGCAAAGCTGTGCGCCAAACTAGATAGCCAGCGGGATTGATATGTAAGCCATCGGTAGTCAATTCTGGACGGAGATTTCCTTGCTGGTTGGCAAATAAGGAATATAAGTCTAGATATTGAACGCCTTCTTTGGCTGCTATGCTTTTTAACTGCTGATTTAATTGCTGAATGCGACTATTGGGAATAGCCAGTAATTTTTCCCGTCCTTCCCAGGTGGCAGATTCTGCCCCATGAGGCAAAATCGACTGGATAAAGATTTTAGCTTTGGGGTGGCTTTTTCTTAAATAAATCATCATTTGCCGTTGATTATCTAAAATAACCTGATCATTCACCCCCCGAATGAGGTCATTAATCCCAATCATCACAAAAATTGTTTCTGGCTGCGTCTGGTCAAATAAATTTAATCTTTTGAATAATCCATTGCTGGTTTCACCAGAAATTGCTTGATTGAGCCAATTTCTATCTTTAGGCAATAATTCCGCAGGAAACCATAGACTCAGAGAATCCCCCGCTAAGATGCTTAATTGCTGCGGACGCTGTTCAGCCGCTACTTGGGCTTCTTGCTTGAGGATATCTACCCACTGTTGGTAACTCAGTTGGTGGCGGGGGCCTAACTCTGGGGTAGCAGACGGGGCTTGATTAGCTGGAACTGGGGTAGCATTACTGGAAAAAGCGGACAAACCCTGCTGGCGCAAAATCAGCAGAATCACCGCCAACATCAGGATGCCGTTGGTTGCCAGTAAGAAAAAAGCCCAGATAGGAAATTGTTTTGCAGTGGTGGACACGACTAGCGAAATTTTCCAATGATTTGACTCAGATTTTAAATCGCTACTAAGATAATCGCACTATTTTCCGCAATTATTCGGTGACATTGATGCGATGACCGACCGTCGGTCGTAGACTATCGCTCAACTCGGAGTTAGATGATTAAATATTTAAATCTATTGAAATATTGAAAAATCTGCCTCCTACCTAAATTGAATGACACGCTTTATACATGATGAATTTGCTAAAGACTATCTCGAAGAACTCCTAAAAGATTATGGAGAAGTAAAACCATCAGAAAAAATTTCAGGAGAGATTAGAGAAATAGATGTTTTATTCACTCCTACTAAACAGCAACACTCTAATTTATAAGTTCTGGGTTTACTAGGAAAATTTGCAGAAAATTCGGCAATTATAGAACCATTCCGTAATCCAGTATCTACTGATGAAATCGGCGACTGTGTCCTCAAATTATTAGAAGTCAAAGCTTTGTTGCGACGAGAAGCTAAAGCTAATAAAACCAAACTTCAGAACTCAGAAATTCCCCAATTATGGGTTCTCACCCCAACCATATCTCAAACTAGATTGTCTAGTTTTGGAACTATACAAAAAGTAGCTTGGTTATCAGGAGTACATTTTCTCCCAGAGGCTTGGCGGACTGCAATTGTGGCAATACACCAACTACCTCCAACACCTGAGACATTATGGTTAAGGCTTTTGGGTAGGGGAAGCGTCCAGTCACAAGCGATTATCGAGTTGCAAGCGTTACCATTAAATCATCCATATCAGAAAGCTACACTCGAATTAATTTACAACTTGCGCGAAAACTTGAAAGTAAATCAAAAATTAGCAGCAGATGATCGGGAGTTAATTATGCGACTAGAACCAATTTATCAAAGAAATAGAGAACAAGCCAAGCAAGAGGGACGGCAAGAGGGACTACAAGAGGGACGGCAAGAGGGACGGCAAGAGGGAAAACAGAACTTAATACTGCGTCAACTCAATCGCCGTATTGGTGAAATTGATGCTTCATTAATTGATCGCATTCAAGGATTATCTATTGAACAATTAGAAAATCTAGGAGAAGCATTACTAGATTTTACTACTCCTGCTGATTTAGAAACTTGGTTTAACCAATAATAAAGTCAAGGGGCAGGGGCAAGGGTTTATCGACACATGAAATGATGCAACTTATAGGTTTAAGGCTAGCATCTGGAAAATTAAAGAAACCTAACCCCCAACCCCTTCCCTACGTGGGAAGGGGAACAAAAATCAAAGCCTCTCCCCGCGTCTACGGTGTACACACAAGTAGACCCAGAGCGAGTTTCCAACCAAAAAAGGTGGAC
>NZ_CAWUDL010000100.1:0-18711 GCF_963920945.1 Anabaena sp. CCY 9402-a | reverse complement strand
ACTCAGAACTCAGAACTCAGCACTCAGAACTCAGCACTCAGCACTCAGCACTCAGAACTCAGCACTCATGACTCAGCACTCATTACGCAATTTCAGTAATGCTGACGATTTTGCCAGAAGTGCGATTGATGCGCTGAATTTGTGGAGTCATTTTACTAGCCGGAACAATGTACTCAGTGCTACTAATGCGCCGAGGTCCATCGAATTTAGAACCCGTCACCACGATTTTGAATCGTTTTTCTGTGCCAGAACCAATGACAGTTGCTGATGAGGCTTTAATCGCATTGGTACTGTTGGTAGCAACGGCATAGACCAATTGGGCAGATTTAACTGAGCTATCAATCTGGGCGGGGCCACGATCAATAGCAAACATCCGGTTGTAGCCGATCTGCTTGGAGTTAGCTTCGCTGCTTCTACCGCGATAGTAGGGTACTACGTTTTCGCCAAAGGCTGCTTGATATTCACTGCTATCAATGTAGGAGTCAATTTCAGCATCGTAGCCTTCGGCTACAGTGCGAACAATATGCTCGGAAACTTCTCTTTGATCTTGGGGGGCGCGACCAAGCAAGTGTAGGAAGTTGAGTTCTACAAAACGGTAGGGAGCGCAGGACTCGAAGTAGCGACTACGATAAAACTCAGACTTAGCAACGGCGCGGACAAATTCCCGCACAGTGATGGAGCGATCGCACAATTGTGACTCTGCTGTCACCAATCGCTCACTCTCCATGATATGAGGATTGCCTAACACTTGTTTATAAACTGCGCGAATGATAGTTTGAAGTTCCTCTAAGCCACTTGCGGGCCACAGTTCCAGAATTGTTTGGGATGCCATAGGAATCTATCTCCTCAATTTTTGTAAGTTTGCAGCTGAATTTATACCGCAGTGATACTGGCAATCACCCCGCCCTGCTGGTGAATTCGCTGATACTCTTGAGAGAGCTTATCGTATGACACCAGAAAGACTTGGTTGGAGCGGCGAAACTTGGAAATATTATTGAAGGTTTTGGCACGATAACCTGTGACTTCAATGCGGTAAACCTTACCACCAGAACTAGCATCAACTCCATGACGAGTACGAGAACCAGTTGGAGGTGTAGAGAATGCTGCTCCATCACTAGCAGGTGAAATCACTGCTGTTGGCGTGCCTTGAATCACTAGTGCGTTGAGCTTAGGACTCTTGCCTGCTAGGTCTCCCTTCAAGCTACTGCTAGAAGCTCCCCGCACCAACTGGAAGGTGTGAGTAAATTGCACCATACTAGTGCAGGCTTCAGTTTTGTAGCCCCGGATGTAAGGAACGAAGTTTTCCCCAAAAGTATTTTGATACTCATCGCTATCGAGATAAGAATCAATTTCGGCTTCAAACCCTTGAGTATCCAGAATTGTGCTGTGTGTCCGCATTTCTTCCAAATCTAGTGGTGGACGACCCAACAGATGGCGAAAGTTGAGTTCTATCGCCCGGTAGCGCGCACAACTGGTGAAAAAACGAGAACAATAGAGGTCAGATTTAGCCACTGCCCGGACAAACTCGCGGACGCTTAATGCACCCTGCTTAAACTGAGATTCGGGAACAGCGAGCCGCTCACTTTCCATCACATAGGCATTGCCTAATACTTGCCGATAGACTGCCTGAATGATTGTTTCTGCTTCTTCTTGTGAGCGACCTGGTACCCACTCAACGGGAGGGGTTTCATCAAACAGGCTGACTCCCAAGCGTGAAGCTGGTCCAAATGGCATCAATTGTATCTCCTGTTAACGAAAGAGGTTAAGAAAATTGTTTCAAGATGTAAATAAATTTCAGATTGCTCACCCAGGCAAATTAGATTACTGGATTGATTCCTTTGAACCCAAATTGCCAGCTTCCATCAGAATTAAAATTCTGATTTCCTAGATGCTCAAGCTTTTAGGCGTTTTATACGCTTTGTTATGATCAATTTTCTTATGAGCGCGTCACGGTGAACATCAAGATTTGTAAATCTAGATGAAATGAGAAGATTTTGCACTCATTTTGCACAAACGATTCTAAACTTCTTAATGAGGGGACTTAGCTATAGAAGATAATCTACTGCTCTGCTTCCAGTCATCAGTCCCCAATCCCCAATTCTCTGAGTTCAACCTTAAATACACTGTCGGCAGTTTTCTGGGCAATGGTGGTATCCCAAGCGATCGCCTCTAAAAACGCTGCACCAGAGTCAGTCTCTACCACATCTACCCCCCAGTTTCCCGGTTGCAGAGCATCAGGGGAATCGCTAGTGGCTGGAGTGGTTTTGATACCACCTAAAACCAGAATTTCTGGGAGAATATCTGTGTTTAGTTGCTGCGATTGCCGCTTTTGTAATAAAGCTTGAGCGCACAGTTTTCCGACTTGCTGCGATGAAAATTCGTTGCCAGTAAATAAAATTTCTACAATCCAATGAGGATGATTCACCAGCCTACATTGCAGGTGTTCATAGCTACTCAATCCCGACTGAAACACTTCAGCAAATTCTTCTCGACTGAGAGATGGTATCCTGTCCCCAGAAATATTAAAGTTGTGAGCGAGTAGCATCCGCCCTGAAGTTTCGTTACTCAAAATAGTTAGATTTTTTTAGAAAAGTTTGTCGTGTTTATTTTAGATCATTACTAAATAATGACGTTACTTAGTGCTACTTTCAGACTTTATCCTCCAAAGAAAGTGAATGAATTACTATTCAGTTAAGAATAATTTCAGGATATAGAAGGCATACACACTCTCCTGTAGGAGCATTTCATAACCACTGGGTTTATACGTAGAACAAATTAGGGCTTTTACGGCTAGTTAAGTATTTTTACTATAGTTTTAGTCACTAATATCTATATAGTCTTTATTACACACTCTTGAAATATCAGATAAAAATCAATCATTTCAATTAATATATGTACAGATATTAAGCCATGTCTTTTCCAGTAGCTGATGTATTAGAAGCAGGGCGTATATATAGAAGCATAGGCAAAATACCTATTGATTTGTTGCGCGTAGAGGTCTATCGTGCTTGGGAAAGATCACACCTTCAAGGAGCTAACCCTCACGCTTTACAAGCTGAAAAACTTTCTGTCTTGGATACGGAACGTTTAGTAGAGTCAAATACTTATTTAATTAATGCGGCGCGTCCTTATTTCCGCATATTATCACAAGCAGTTGGCAGAGAACGTCATGCGGTCATGTTAAGCAATCATCATGCCATCTTATTAGATGTATTTAGCGATGAGCAAACAATAAATGAGACAGAGGGATTTCCTCCACCTGGAACTCTTATGTCAGAAGCAGTAGCTGGTGCTAATGGTATTGGTACACCACTAGCTGAAGAAAATTATACAGAAATTGTGGCCGCAGAGCATTTTATTGAGGGGTTTCATCCTTTTAGTTGTCAGGGAACACCTCTGCGTAATGATCAAGGGGAAATCGTCGGAGTCTTGAGTATTTCTGCACGTAGTCCAGATGTCAGACAACGCCTGAAAGAAATACTAATTTGTGCTTCCCACGGTATTGAAGCAGAATTTTTGGTAGCCAATCTCGAAAAAGATGTTCGCCATGTACTAGAATCTCATGACGATGACTATCAACCATTAGAAAATCTCCGTCAGGACATTATCCAAGCTCATCAAGCAAGTCGCTTACAACTGGAAATTGTATCTCGAATGGTAGTCGTTAATCGGATTGATTATGCCATGCAATTACTTCAGCAGGCTGAAAAATCAATCCAATTATTTCGCCGCCGGGCTACATTTTGGCGCAAATTAGCTTCTTTTCAAAGAGATGTACCTCAACCTTTGTTACTCACCGATGCCATTTGCAGTTTAGTTGATCTGCTATCGACTGAGGCCGCAATTCGTAAGGTTGAAGTTGTTTTGTACTTGACAGAGCCAATTATAGTAGTGGCTGATTTAAACAGTCTTTTACGCAAACTGCTGCGTTATTTCTTGCAAGCTTTCGAGATTGCAAATCAAGGGGGGACAGTAACAGTAGCAGTGAATCAGATACCGAATTCTGAATTGGTAGAAGTCAGTTTTAAACCAACTCCAGTCTTCAATATTGCTCAATTAGATATTGCTCCTGCCACTTTTACTATACCAAGAGGGGAAAAAATGTGATGAAATTGGAGAATTTAACCAGGCGCAAAGTGCTGATTGCAGATGACGACGATGATAGCCGCACTCTGCTAGCTTTTTTACTTGAGCAAGAAAACTGGGAAGTTATAGAAGCACGCGATGGCAAAGAAGCCGTAGAAAAAGTGCTGCAAGAGAAACCAGATTTACTAATTTTAGATTACAGAATGCCTGAGTTAACAGGAACTGAAGTATGTCAACATCTCCTGTTAACAGGAATTAATTTAGTAACTGTGTTAGTTACAGCCCATAGACATATCGACGAATTAACCTCATTAATGGGTACTTCTTATTTTGTCAGTAAACCGTATGACATTGTAGAATTACTTAACACAATTGAGTCTGCATACGAACAATCTCTAGCTCAAAATCATCATGAACTTTGTTCTAGGGAAGCCTTTAGTCTGGGGAGTGTCAAATCTACTGAGTATTGATTTGCGGCTGCCAAATTCGGATTGTTTTGTCTTTACTGCTACTGACTAGGATTTGCTTTGCCGGGCTGGTGGCGATCGCTAAAATCCAGTCAGAATGTCCAGAAAGGGTACGGAGCAATTCCCCTGTTTGCCAATTCCAAATTTTTATACTATTGTCAATACTTCCACTAACTAGAGTTTGTTGATCACTGCCTAAACTCAGAGTTACCACCCGTGAAGTATGGCCGACTAGTGTATGCAGAAGTTCGCTAGTTTGCCAATTCCAGATTTTAATCGTTTTATCCCAACTGGCACTGGCAAGTGTTTTACCGTCGCTGCTAAAGATTACCGATCGCACTGCGTCATCATGTTTTGCGATCGCACAAATGAGTTTCCCTGTACGCAATTCCCAAACCTTGATAGTTTTGTCAAGTCCTCCAGTCGCAAAGGTCTTTCCATCAGGACTGATAGCTACAGAGAAAACCCGACCCTCATGTCCGTTAATTGTGTGTAGGAGCTTGTCTGTGTACAAGTTCCAAATTTTGATGCTACCATCTTCATTGCCACTGACAAGGATCTGTCCATCATCGCTGATAGCAACTGACCAAACAGGGCCGGAATTGGCATTGATTGTCCTCATCAGATCAAAGGTCTGAAAATTCCAAACCTTAATCGTCTGATCTCCACTCCCACTAGCAAGAGTTTGCCCATCTGCGCTGAGAGCGATCGCCCTCACAGTATCAGTATGTCCTGTAAGTGTGGATATAATCTCTTTAGTATCTAAATTCCAAACCTTAATCGTTTGATCTGCACTAGCACTAACCAAAGTCCGCCCACTGTCGGTTATTACTACAGACCAAACAGAATCTGAATGACCAGTTAAAGTTTTGGTGAGAGTAATCTTTTTGGGAGCAAAAATAGGATTTCGGGTAGGGATAACATCGGGAACTTTTGGGACACTACCAGTAAACGGTGCGACTTTGAGAAAGTAGTAACCAATAAGTATCAACGTCAGCAGCAAAACATTGCTGGCTATAATTCCCAGTATCAAAGTCGATTTCCCTGGGAAGGTAGCAGCAGCTTTATGACTATCTTTTAAGTTAGCTCTAGCAAGGAGTATCTGTTGATAATCTTCTGCTGAGGGCATTTTCAGCAAAAAGTCATCCTGAATGATTGTTTTATGGGAAGTCTGATGAGGATAGACAACATCCTGTATTACTGAAGATGGTTTTTTGTATATGGTGGTGTAACATAAATTCCGATCAGAAATGGAACTATCTTGTATTTTCTCCTCAACAGCAAAAACAAACAAATTGAGCAATTCTCCCTGTTGAAGAGCAATCTGGCTTTGCTGCATCATGTCTTGAGGAATCTTCACCCCAGTACGGATAGGTTGGTAACTCCACAAGTCGGGGATGATCAAACTGTCTAGAGAAACGGGGAGATTTTGCCTATCTATCAGCCTGACTGGCCCGGTGCATAAGCAAATAAAAATATTTTCGAGTTGGGACAGCTGTAGTTGACCTGCTAAATAATAACAAACGAAGTAGGGAACATCACTGCGACCAAAATCATCGAGTCCATCGTTGTATAACCAACCAAACAAGCTATGCTCTGAGGTGAGCTGATATAGATAAGCCGCTCGATATCCAGCACTAGGAGGATTATAGGAATCCCAATACTGATAAACTACCTGTTCGATGAAGACTTGCTTAATTTCCGTGGGAATTTCTCTACTCACCACAGTTTTAAATCCCACGACAGGAAAGCTGGTATGTACAAGTTGACCTAGGAGCAAAGAGTCCATACTAATCTAGGAAACCCTATTGGGTATGAGTTGGCGACTTCAATTTTGTGGAGTAGAGTTTGGTGATGGTTCTGTTGTAGGGATTTGTTGGGGAACAGGCGTAAATGGATTGAAAGCCAAGAAAAGTGCCGCGATCGCCCCAAGTAAAGTCACACCGACCAAAGACATGATGAAAATAGACCTGCGGTTTGTATCTGGTAATATCTGACTAATAGATAAGCTTTGGGTTGATTCACTCGCCACATTTGGTTGTGATGAAACATTGTGAGAATGATTGAGATGTGATAAAAGCCAGAGGAGTGGACTCGCCGCACCTTTAGCCATGAGACTTGAAACACCTTCTACAGAAACAATAGGTATAGCTGAATAGAATATTTGATGAGTGGCTTTCACAGTATCAAGGTAGGTAATCAGTGGTTGCAAGTTCTGCTCAATTTTTAGCTGGGTGGCTGGATTAAGTTCAATTAAGTCGCACTTGGTCAAAATTAGTGCAAAGGCATATTTTATATTATACTTGTAGACCACAGAGGCGATCGCCGCTACTTGATTGTAAATGTCCTCAATTGACCGTAGATAATCTTGATCCTGTAACAGAGAATTGGCATTAATAAATACACAGCAGCCATTGGAAGTCAGGATCATTTCTTGAAACTCAGGATTATTAATATTACAGGACTCCCCAGGAACGTCCCACCAGCGAAAATGACACACTGTTTTCACACCCTCTGGACTTTGAGTTTTCAAACTAAAGTTAAAGTTAGTGATTTTAATTGTGGCGGGTGGATATAGATTGGTGCGAGCAACATGGTTTTTAATCTTTTCCAGGTTTGCTTGTACATCGTTATCTTGGCAATCGAACCACAACTGCTGAGGATTTTCTGGATGGTTATCAGGATGTAATTCTGCGTAACTACCAGCTAGAAAAACTGTTTTGCCTACTCCTCGTTGACCAATACTTAACAGGCTAAATGTTTCTGGGGTAGTTGCAGGTAATACGTTCATATCATCACCGATTCTGTAACAGGTCTAATTTTTTGTGATGTGGCAATCTTTGCGGTAGCAACATAGGAGTATAGGCAGTAACTATCGGTGGTTTAGCCCCATAGTCACTACCAAAAGGCTAGATAAAGATAGGATTGCTATAGTTGATCCTAAACCATTTGTGGCCAATAAAAAGGCTGAAAATCTTATTAATACGTACTTTTAATGTGGTTTTGCAGGGTCTATATTCCTAGCTCACCTGAGTCGTGAGGGAGTGTGGAAGTTGTTGATTAACCCCGTGCTTCCGCCCGACGGTTTATACACAAGTCTGATAACCTTATGCGGTATCGTTCTGATCTCCCCTAACCCCCCTTAAAAAAGCTACGGTGTACACACAAGTCTGATAACCTAGCCCTACAACGTTTTGATCCCCCTAAATCCCCCTTAAAAAGGGGGACTTTGAATCTATTCCCCCCTTTTTTAAGGGGGGTTAGGGGGGATCAAACCACATTTTGCACTCAGCATAGAGATGTGTATACATGGTAGGTGCTTCAGCTGGGGGTAAGCTTATATCTCTCAAGAAAAAAGATACTGCTCAATAGATGGTTGTTGACGACGCAGAGCAGTCATTGCTTGTTGCTGAATTTGACGAACTCGCTCTCGACTGACATTGAGCTTCTCACCAATCTGGGCTAAACTTCGTTCTTGATTATCCAACAGTCCAAAGCGTAAGATTAATACTTCGCGCTGTACGGGTTTGAGTGATGCTAACAAATCACTTAAGTCCTGGCGCAACATTTCTTGGGTGATATGTTCATTCGGCGATATACCTTCATCTGCTAGAAGTTCACTCAGTTCAGTATCTTGGTTATCTCCCACTTTTAAATCTAGAGAAATTGTCCCACTCGCAGCACGCAGATATTCTCGAATTTGGCTGGGTTCTAAGTCCAATTTCTGAGCAATTTCTGCCACGGTAGCACGGCGACCCAATGTTTGAAACAATTCTCGTTGTACTTTTTTAATTTGATTCAGTTTCTCATTGACATGAATAGGTAGCCTCACTGTGCGTGATTTCTCAGCGATCGCCCTGGTGATAGCCTGACTAATCCACCAGTAGGCGTATGTTGATAACTTATAGCCTCGGTTGGGATCAAACTTTTCTATCCCTCTTTGTAAACCTATAGCTCCTTCTTGAACTAAATCTAGGAACTCCAAATTGCGACGCTGGTATTTTTTAGCAACCGAAACTACTAGCCGTAGATTTGCTGTGATCATCTTTTGCTTGGCTCGTTGACCAAGCTGAAGTATTTGATTTACTTCAGTTTCGCTTTTGTTTACAAAATCCGCTAATTCTGCTAGCGTTGGTTCTCGATCCAATTCTTGACTAAGCTGCTGTTTGAGCTGCTCAATGGCAATCATTTGTTGTACTTGCCTGCCATAAGTTATTTCTTGGTCTGATGTTAATAATGGAAACTGACCAATTTCTTGCAAATAAACGCGAACCATGTCAGAACTCAGGCTAGACATACAACTTTAATACTTCTTCATAATTAGACGAACTTAAAAGTATAAATCAAATAACCCCATATATTTTCCAAAAACTGGTAATCCAGGTTTAGCAATATACTGGGGAAAATTATTTCAGGCAACCAACAAGCGGGCGATGGGACTCGAACCCACGACGTTCACCATGGGAAGGTGACATTCTACCACTGAATTACACCCGCGAATAACATTGAATTTATCTGAATGATCATATCATAATCTACTGAATTAATAACTTAAAACTTGTTTGATCTTGAGTTGAAAACCTAAAATCATACAAAATATTAAGTTTGGTCACAATATATTAAGCATAGCCCAATTCTTGATCAGCCAACTGTAATAATTGCCGCTATAGTAAACACAAGTAAGTATTATTGTTTATTCATTAAATAACTAAGTTACGTATTTATACTGAAACACTCAATGATTGCACACTTTATATTTTTGTCAATCAATCATACTTATTTGAATCACACAAGCTGAGTCATTAGATCACAGACACCTAGTACATAGGAGTGGAACATGGATAATCACGAGAAATCTGCATTTTCAAAATGCCATTTAGGGAAACCCTGAAGGTGTTGTTTGTAAAAAAATTTTAAATAATTTCCCAACTAAGTAAATTATATGTTCAACGCCACTGAGATTTTAATTGATGCTTTTGTCAAACAAATTAGAGAAGGATACAGCCGTACATATGGCTGTTTCAAAAATGATTATCAAGACATCATTGCTTGGGCTGGTAATATGGCGTTGGAAAACATAGCCAACAGTGATGCCCTATATCACAATGTTGAACATTCTATCTTAGTTACCCTAGTAGGACAGGAAATTCTGCGCGGTAAACATATCCGTGAAGGTGGTGTTTCTAGTGAAGACTGGTTGCATTTTATTATTTCCTTGCTATGTCATGATATTGGCTATGTCAAAGGAGTTTGCCGACAAGACCAAGAAAATAAAGGCTTATACTCCACCGGCAAAAATGGCAGAATGATTTCTCTTGCTCCAGGGGCTTCTGATGCTAGTCTGACACCGTATCATGTAGATAGAGCTAAACTTTTTATTGATGAACGTTTTGGCGGACATAAGCTTATAGATGCTGATGTAATTAAAAGTAATATTGAATTAACTAGATTTCCTGTACCGACAGCAGAAGATCATCAAGAGACAACTAGTTTTGCAGGATTGGTGCGTGCGGCTGATTTGATTGGGCAATTAAGCGACCCACGTTACTTAAAGAAAATCACCTCTTTATTTTACGAGTTTGAAGAAACTGGAGTCACCAAAGTTTTAGGGTACGAAAACCCTGCTGACTTACGCAAAAATTACGCCAAGTTCTATTGGAATGGCGTTCATCCCTACATCACCGACGGGCTACGATATTTATCTTTGACGCAGCAAGGAAAGCAAATTCTGGCTAATCTCTACTCAAATGTATTTGTTGTAGAGCATGAAAAAAACCAAGAAGAACAAAAATACTTGGTTGAGCAATTACAAGGTTAGTTATTGGGGATTGGGGATTGGGGATTGGGGATTGTGTTTTTCTCCCCCTGCTTCCCTGTCACCTGTTCTCTACCCAAAAATTTACCTACATACCCTTGACTATATTGACCATTCACCCTTAACTAATGACTAATAACTAATGACTAATAATTAAAAACTATGAATTGGTGGCAAAGACTTCAGAAAAATCCTTTGGCACGATTTGGGGCAATCTTGTTGTTGGTTTTCTATATAGCGGTAATTGCTGCTGATTTCATTGCCCCATATAATCCTTACGTGTCACAAGCTAATGGTTCACTATTACCACCTACTCGGATTTATTGGGTTGCCAAAACATCGGGTAAGTTTATTGGCCCCCACATTTATCCGACAACTCAGGGGGATACGGACTTAGAAACAGGCGATCGCCAATTGATTGTAGACTATACAAAGCCTTCGCCTGTAAGATTATTTGTCGCTGGGCCAGAATACCGACTGTTTCAGTTGAGCTTACCAATACCCGGCAAATCGGAAGAAGTAACTATCATCCCTGGTATACCTTTAAATTGGCATTTATTTGGGGCAGATGGGAATGCAAAATTAAATCTTCTAGGGACTGACGAACAAGGACGCGACCAACTTAGCCGCCTTTTGTATGGTGGGCGGATTAGTCTATTTATTGGGATTATTGGGGTACTTTTTACTTTTCCCCTAGGTTTGTTGATAGGTGGGATTTCTGGCTATTTTGGCGGTTGGACTGATAGTGTCATTATGCGGATAGCAGAAGTGTTAATGACTTTCCCTAGTATCTATCTGTTGGTTACCTTGGGTGCAGTCTTACCGGCTGGTTTAAGCAGCAGTCAGCGATTTTTATTGATTGTGTTGATTACTTCTGTGATTAGCTGGGCTGGTTTAGCTAGGGTTATTCGTGGACAAGTCCTATCAATTAAAGAGCGAGAATTTGTCCAAGCAGCGAGAGCAATGGGTGGAAAGCCAATATATATTATTATCCACCACGTTTTACCGCAAACTGCTACCTATGTAGTTATCTCCGCTACCCTCGCAGTTCCCAGTTTTATTGGCTCAGAAGCAATACTGAGTCTGATTGGTTTGGGTATTCAACAACCCGACCCTTCTTGGGGAAATATGCTGTCTTTAGCCAGTAATGCGTCTATTTTGGTACTGCAACCCTGGTTAATTTGGCCTCCGGCTTTGTTAATTATCCTGACAGTCTTGGCTTTCAATTTACTAGGAGATGGGTTGAGAGATGCGCTTGACCCACGGAGTTTGCGTAGGTAGGGGACAGGTAACAGGTGATAGGTGACAGATGAATTTTAGATTTTGGATTTAAACCCAATCCAAAATCTAAAATCTAAAATCCACTCATTGAATTCCCCATTTAATTTTGCCAATTTAACGTTTGACAGAGGAACAATAACATACATTCCCAAACTAGACGGGGTTGGGCGTAAGCTAGTAGATATTTGCGGGTTTGTTCTAATTGGTTAATGATGGGTGGTTGATGCCACTGTTGCCAGTAAGACTGTTGCAGATAATCGACTAACCATAGTTGGGTTTCTGTATCTAATTCTTTGTCAATTTGTTTGGCTAGTTCTAAAGCTTTGCGTTGGGATGTCGGTGCTTTCATCAAATCTTGAAGTAGCTGGGGGGGAATTGCTTGTAATTGTTCGTAAGAGGCGATCGCATTTCCCGGACTACCAGCTGCTATGCTCAAGATTGCTGGATGCTGTAAAATTTCCTGATTACCTGTTTGCGTCAGAATTTGAGTTAAGGACGCTGTATCTAACCGAGAAAAAGCAATACGTTGACAGCGTGAAACCAAAGTGGGTAAAACCGACTCAGGGGAAGGAGTGATTAAAATAATTGTCGCTTTTCCTGGTTCTTCTAAAGTCTTGAGTAGCGCATTAGCTGCTGGTTCTGCCATTGTTTGGGCTTCTTCCAACACTACTATATTCCTCGGTGCTTCCAAGGGGGGACGGCTGAGAAATTCGGTAATTTCTCGAATTTGTTCTAGGCGAATTAAAGGCGGTGCTTTGCGCTTGAGTTTCTTTTCGGCGGCTTCTGCGGCTGTGAAACGTTGTCCTTGATATTGGTACGTTGGCTGTACCCATAAGACATCAGGATGATTACCTTGACGCAACCTTTGTTGTAAAGATGGCAGAGATTGCTCTTTTACGGTACTAGCAAATAACAACTCAATAAAGCACCGCGCCGCTAAACTCCGTCCTACTCCATCTGCACCGACAAACATATAGGCTGGTGCTACGCGGTTTTGCGTGACAGCCTGAGTTAGTAATTCGATGGCTTGTTGTTGTCCTAACAGTGGTGCAAACGATTCTCTAATCATTTAGATCAAGCTTTGCTTTCTTGCCTCATTTAATTCACATATTTATTAATAACTTAATGCAGCGAAATATTATTTTGTCTATCACAAGTAAAGATACTCAGCATTGGTAATTTATAATGTTTTACCTAAGTATCATTACTTTCAGAAACATTAACTATGACTTACGTATTTTACACACATCATTGATGACTTTACATCAAAAATCAAAAGTTTCATAAAGAGGCACAATTTCCCTGGACAAATGAAAATTCAAGCATTAACGTAATAAGCACATAGTGAAATAAATTCTGCTAAATCAATCACAGAATTTTTCTTTTTTAAAGAACCTACTAACCATCAAAAATCCAGAAACAATGTTCTACAAAAGCAAGTTCCTTACGGCTTTAGGATTAACCACCATCAGTTTATTTCTAGCAGCCAACCCAGCCCAGGCTTTCACTCTCGTTGATAGATCAGGTTTTACTGATGGAGATTTTAATAATCTATTGAGTAACGGCGAATTTACAGAATTATTTGTTGCTGAGGGTCGAATTGGTAACAACAGCTTAAACGGTGATCGAGAATTAGGTATTAACACATCTACTGGTCTACCTGTTGCATCAGGTCAGCGTGTATGGGGAAATGGTACACCAGTAAATTTCACCTTGGAATACACTGGCACTCAAGTGAATTATACCGTTAATGGAGAACTACTTAGTAGTAATGCTTTTACTAGTGTCGTTGATAATATCTTTCTCCGTACCCGTGCTGCTGACGATAGTTCCATAACACTGAGTAATTTAGTGTTTAATGGGACAGCAATTGGTCAAAATTTGTTATCTTCAGTCTCAGGAGCAGGAAGTGATATAGACTATCTACAAATTAGTGATATATCTTCGCCCTTTACTCTCACAGGTGAAATATTAATGACTTGGACTGGTACAATTCCCAGGAATTCAAGACTAGCTTATCAACTTAAAGTTGGTTCTACAAAGTCTATACCTGAACCTGGTGCTGTTGGTGCTATGTTCTTAGTTGGCGTTGCTGCTGTTGGTTATAGTAAAAGAAAACCGTTAGTTAAAGCATCAGTTTAATAGACCAGCAAATTTAATTGCTGAAATCCTTAGTAGGCACAATTCATAAATTGTGCCTATGTTATTTTTGGAGATGTCTATTAAATTGTAAATAGCCGTCATGAACTGGGTACACCAGAACGCATGACGGCTACTTAGATTAAGTGTGGAAAGGACAGCCTGTTGTTAATTTGTTCAAAAACGAACTGTTATCAAAAAAGTGTTCTAGTGTCTCAATTTTTAAATCATCGTTAACGCGAGCAATACTAACGCCTACTACTTCTACAGTGTCTCCTGTAGGCGCGTATTCTTTGTATGGCCCGCTAAATTGTCCCCAATGTCGCCACTTGAATGTTACGGTTGGCGGGCCTGATAAAACTTCGATAAGTTCCCATAAGAAGCCGTTAGGAAATGTCTGATGAAAGATATGTGCTGACGATTCAAAATCTTCTTCGGAGGATTTATATTTGTCTGAATTTCCGAGAAATAAATTGTATGTTCCTGCATCAGCTACATCGTCAGCAGTATAGGCTGTCCCACCATTGGTCATCATGCGGAACTTATCTGTCACAATTGATATCCACTGCTGGGGATTGCTCTTATATGATGCTTCCATCTCGAAAGTCCGCACTAAATTTTGGACTATGGCTTCTAGAGAACCTTGTAGATGATTGTGTTGACTTTCGCGCTGGAGATTTTGATTTGTGCGGGAATAGTCAGGTGGTGTTTGATATCGCCACTCCACATTACTGCCATTAGCAATAACAGTATCTCTGTCTTGTATCCAAAGTGGTAGATTGGTAGATGTTTCACTCATAAAATGCAGCAAAAAGCCAGTTATTTGCTTGAAACTTAGATCAACATACCATGTAATTAGCTAGCTTTAATTGTTGAAATATTTTCCATCATTGCAATTGCGATTACCCACTCCCAAATGAGAGGTGATGGCGTTCCTCCCGCTACTTTAACTCCTTCAAATGTAAGTGTAAAACTTCTTGTATTGTTTTGTGTACAATTTCTTTGCTCAAACTACCATCAACTCGGAAAATTTGTGAGGGTGAGGAAGCGGCTAAATCTGCATAACCTTGCTGTACACGACGATGAAAAGCAATGGTTTCTTGTTCAATGCGGTCTAATCCTAGTGCATCCCCACGCTTACGGGCAAGTCCTAGCTCTACATCTACATCTAGCCAGATAGTCAAGTCGCTCTTTAAACCACCAGTAGCAATCTGATTTAGCTGGTGGATTAAATTCATATCCAAACCACGACCGTAACCTTGGTAGGCAATGGTAGAGTCAATATAGCGATCGCACAAAATATATTTTCCGGCTGCTAAATTGGGTTGTAACTCTTGAGCAACGTGTTGAGCGCGATCGGCAGCATACAATAATAATTCTGTCACCTCAGCCACAGGCTGATCATCTTTCTTTTCTAGCAACAAACGCCGCAGATGCACACCCAACTCCGTTCCTCCTGGTTCACGGGTGATAATTACAGAAATCCCCAAACTTTCTAACCACTCTGCACAAAGCTGCATTTGGCTAGTTTTGCCGCAACCTTCTACCCCTTCAAATACAATTAATCTGCCACCCATGCTGTTTTCAGTTACCAGTTATCAGTTACACGTTACCAGTTATTTTCACCGTCCTGTACTAGTTGTTGTGTGCGCTAACCTAGTTTGAAAGACAAGAATCAATTCTGATGAAAAAAAGGATTTGGCTCGCTCTGTTGGTACTGGTAGCAATTGTGATTGTGGGTGGTAGGGGGAGTACATTTTTTCAACAACGTTCCTCTGTAGAAATTGTTGAGACTACGCCACTAATTACACCTCAACCACAGCCAGAGTCTCAGGAAGTTAACAACGCCCCGCAAGTATCTGCTGATAAATTATTAGCTCACATTCAAAAGCTAAATTTTCAACGCTATACACCAAAAGAGCGATCGCTTACTCGTACTTATATCATCAATGAACTACAGAAGTTAGGCTGGAAACCGAAATTAGAAAAGTTTTCTGGTGGTGTAAATGTCGTTGCTGAACGTCCAGGAACTGACACCAAAACCGGAGCAATTTTAGTTGCAGCGCATTATGATACGGTTGCTGCGTCTCCTGGATCTGATGATAATGCTAGTGGTGTAGCGGTATTACTGGAATTAGCCAGAGTTTTTCATTCACTACCCACACCCCGGAATTTGCAGTTAGCATTTTTTGACCTAGAGGAAGCCGGACTACTGGGGAGTAAAGCATTTGTGACTCAAGAAAAACGTTTGCAAAACCTCCAGGGTGTGATCGTTATGGATATGGTGGGTTATGCTTGCTATACCAGTGGGTGTCAGCAATATCCGACAGGTTTACCTGTGACTCCACCCAGCGATAAAGGTGATTTTTTAGTAGCCATAGGTGACACGGAACATTTACCATTATTGAAAGCTTTTGACAACTCCGATAGCAGGAATTTACCAGATATTCTCAAGCTACCAATTCCCCTAAAAGGTTTGCTCACACCAGATACTCTGCGTAGTGATCATGCGCCCTTTTGGTATCAAGGTATAGGTGCAGTGTTAGTTACAGATACCGCTAATCTCCGTACACCCCACTACCATCAACCAAGTGATACTCCTGAAAATATCGAGCGATCGTTTTTTATCGGCTCTGCACAGATTGTAGTTAATGCCACTAATAATTTATTAGATATGGAGGAGTCAACCAATTAATTCAGCAACCCTGATTGCAGAAGTGATTGCTCCTTCATGCAATCCATCTCCAAGGTAAGCTCCTGCATGGTAAGTATTATTCTCACCATTGCTGCTGATCACTTCATTCCTATACATAAAGGATTCGACAGTATATAGAGGCGTGTGATGTTCTTGAATGTGAAGGATTTTGTCGTGAGCAATCACATCATCCAAGTTAAAAGCCAGACTGTATGGAAGAGACGATGATACTCCACAAAGTCGATTTAGATAGGCATTATATCCCCATCCGTTATTTGTGTGGAAGAAATCAAATTCTGAAGATTGCTTAATACCCTGCTTTTCATACAGAGAAATATCTGTATGTATCACAGTTTTGGCTTGATTTTTTTTCCATCTAGAAAATCGTTGAATTTCTTCATTAGTCGGTGTAGATAGTAACTTTATTACTTGATCAGGTGGTGTTGCGAAAACTACTTTATCGAACAGATATTTTACACCATTAGACAGTAAGATTGTAACGGAGTCAGGTTGTCTGAAAATCTCTGTAACCTCTACATTAAGAAAAATTTCACCCTGAAATAGTTCTAGAATTTTTTCAATATAAGAATAAACTCCTCCTTTAATCCTTACCCAATTAACAAATATGTAATCTCTTAAAATGGGAATGCTCATTTCTGCTGGAACGTTATCGATTAGCTCAAATGCCATCGAATAGCTATACATCGTTAATAATTTTAACCAGTCATTACGGATACACTGATCTTTAAAGAATTGAGACATTGGCTGATTATATAATTGCTGTATTTGAGTAAAATATGTTTTTAATAAAAGTCCAACAGAACTTGCATAGAGAGTATTAAGTTTCAGATATTCAAAGAAACGCCGAATACCTGTAAAATTGTGTTGAATTGACACCGATGACAGAACATGATGTCCATCTGGTAAAAACAATGCTGAACCGATATCAACAGGTTCTAATTCTACTTCTAACTCTTGCATTAATTTGAGAAAATTATTAAACTTAAGTGGAAATTCAAGGACACCACTTTCTAAAATTTGTTTACAATCAGATTGATTAGGTTTAACATTTTTATTTAATGTGCGAATATGTCCACCCAAAATAGGTTGTTTCTCAAAAATCGTGACGTGATGCCCATTTTTATCAAGCAGATATGCCGTTACCATACCGCTTGCTCCGCCCCCAATAATTGCGATTTTCATATTTCAATACCAAACTAATGGGATGCTTTAAAAAATAAAGTTTTATAGAGATTTTATGCCTTTGATAAAATTACATCTCCCGATAATTTTTGATAGAGCATTGCTCCAGTCCAAAATGTAGGTGCAAAGCCTGGGTATCCAGATGAAGCATTACAAAAATAAAATTTTTTTAAAGATGTCTCGTAATTTAATCTACTAATACCCATATTTTGAGGTGTCAAATTAGAACCGTAAGAATTGCCTTTGGGACACCAACAAAATCGCTCATTAGTTGTAGGACTACCAGTTATTGTAAAAACAAGATATTTTCTGAAATCAGGAATATAGTTTTTCTCTACTACATCTAGAATTGAATTTAAAATCTCTGCTTTTTTTTGTCTGTAAGCTTTTTTATTAGTTTGTTGTAAGTTTTGAAAATAATCATAATTAGCGACTGTCAAAAATTCGATAATTTGGCATCCTTCGGGACAATCGCGATGATGATTCGTCATTAACGTAGGTGTAGTAATGGCAAAACTGGGGTTAGAAAAGTCATGCCTTTCATACATTTGATAAAATGCTTCATTTAAATCCTGATGTCCAGTATGGAATGTATTCCATTTTCCAAACCCGTAATCGCGCAGATCAATATCTTTGACGACACAGTAGGCCATATAGTTAGAAGGAGAATATTCATAGTTGAGCTTCTTAAGTATCTTGCTTGAGAAGTTTTCTATTCCTATCATCTGTGCAGCTTTTTGAGGATCTATATTGCAGATGATATTATCGCCAGTAATTTCATATTTTTGATGATTTGTTCTATTAGTTGCTTTAACTCCAGTGATAGTTTTATTAGTGACTATAAAATCAGTAACTTCTAAATTAAGGTGAATTTCTCCGCCATTTTCTTCAATCACCTTGACTAAAGAATTAATTACATATTCAAAATGCTGTGTAGGATAAAAAGCACCTTTTTGATAGCTAATAAATAAGGCTCTCCTAGAGTGGTTATGATAAAATACTATAAATAAAATAGATAACTGCTC
>NZ_CAWUDL010000099.1:0-18834 GCF_963920945.1 Anabaena sp. CCY 9402-a | reverse complement strand
CACTCAGCACTCAGCACTCAGCACTCAGCACTCAGCACTCAGCACTCAGCACTCTCTCACTCAGCACTAAACGATGCGTAGTTACAGTTTAATTGCTCCTGCCAAAATCAATTTGTATCTAGAAATCATCGGCGATCGCTCCGATGGTTATCATGAGTTAGTGATGATATTGCAAAGTATCGACCTCGCTGACCAAATTGAATTACACTCCATTAGCGATGAAACTATCCGCGTTCATTGCAACCATCCCCAAGTACCAACAGATAAAACTAATCTCGTATATCGCGCCGCCGAACTCATGGCGAAAAAATTTCCCACAGCCTTGGCTAAATATGGGGGTGTAGATATTACAGTTCACAAACATATTCCTGTAGCAGCTGGGTTGGCTGGAGGTTCAACTAATGCAGCAGCCGTATTGGTAGCGATAGATTTACTCTGGAATTTGGGACTAACTAAATCAGAACTAGAAGAATTGGGTGGGACTCTGGGTTCAGATGTACCATTTTGTGTGGAAGGTGGTACAGTCATTGCTACAGGTAGAGGAGAACAACTTTCGCCCCTGCCAAGTTTAGAGCATATATATATAGTATTAGCTAAATATCGTAGCCTAGAAGTTTCTACCCCTTGGGCATATAAAACCTATCGCCAACAGTTTGGTAGTGGGTATCTTAAAGATAGCAATGACTTAGCCGCACGAGCCGCCGCCGTGCATTCAAGTGGAATGGTCAAAGCGATTTTAGATAAAGATGCAGCAGAAATATCTCAAAAACTGCACAATGATTTAGAGCGTGTAGTCTTACCAGCCTATCCCCAAGTTTTGCAATTACGAGAACTATTTGCAGTTCAGGAAGGGGTTCTAGGAACTATGATGTCTGGTTCTGGCCCTTCAGTATTTGCTATATGTGCATCTCAACCACAAGCAGAACAAGTTAAGTTACGAGTTAGAGAAGCAATCCCTGACGAAGATTTAGAATTATTCGTGACTCGTACAACTGGACAGGGAATTCAGGTGACAGGTGACAGGTGACAGGTGACAGGAACTAATGATTAATGACTAACTTATGAATGACCAAAACATCACACCAACAACAGAAACAACCGCATCAGTTGCAGCAACCCCGTTACGCTGTTTAATCGGGGCAATCATTTCTGGAGGAATGGGATATGCTGTATATTCTCTCATGATTGCGATCGCTACAACCTTCGCTAAAAAACCCATCCATTCTAATAACGAATTAGTTATTAAGATTACCTCTGCCGTTCGTACCCTGGTTGTTGGTATAGTAGCCTTGGGATCTGGGATATTTGCGATAGTCGCAATCGGTTTGTTTGCTTTAGGGGTACAGTTATTACTCCAAAATTTCACCAAGGCTAAAAATAGTTAGTGACTGGGACGTAGGGAAAAATTACCCCTACACCCCTGCTGGAAATAAATTCAAAATTCAAAAGTAAGAGAATGACTTGATTTTTCCCTACACAAGTAAGCATTTTTGCCATGGGGTGGAAGTATTCCCCAGTAGTAACGGAGGTTTTTTATAAAACTGAGAAGATTGTTGTTGTTTTCTCCAAGCCTTGGGAGGTAAACCGTGATGCTGGCGAAATTGACGGGAGAAATGGCACGCATTTTGATAACCCAAAGCGTTAGAAATCTGCTCAATTGTCTTGTTGGTATTTTTGAGTAAAGGACGCGCTGCGGCCATCCGACGCTGGAGAATCCAACCGTTAACAGTATCTCCGGTTTCTTTAGCAACTCTATTAGTCAAGTAAGCAGCTGAATAACCAACCGCCTCAGCCACATCTGATAGAGTGATTCCTTCATGATAATGAGCTTCAATATAATCAAAAACTTCCTTGAGTTGCGGCCTTGATGGAAAAACAAACTCAGGTTCTAGAGCTAGCGACTCAGGAAGTTGGTGAGATTTAGTCGCATACCAATATCTTAACAAAGCTTGCTTTTCCAATCGGATAGCGATCGCTTTGAGTAGTTCTTCTATCGTAGAGGGTTTAGTAATATAGTCATCCGCACCCAATTCCATACCTTTACGGAGAGCCGTCTTCTCGTGGCTACCAGTCAGAAAAATAAAAGGAATAATTGCTGTTAGAGGATCTTGCCGTAGCGCATTCAAAACATTGTAGCCATCCATATCAGGCATCATAATATCACAGATGATTAAGTCAGGTAAATACTTCTGTGCCTGCTGAATTCCCACAAAACCATTTTCAGCACCTATTGTTTCAAAACCTTCAGCCTCAAGAATAGTTAAAAAGAGATGGCGGCTATCAGTTTCATCTTCAATTACAAGGATTGTTATTGATGAATCGTGAGTCATTTTTCCATTACCAGGAGTTGTGTCCGGAAATAATTAACTTTTTTACCAATTTTATATCTAGCGAATAGATATCATTATATTCTCAGCACACAATTTCAATAATTAACTTCTTTGATTGTATTGAAATAAAATAAATATTTTTAGATATCTGTTTCTAACTAGAAATCAGCTTACAAGAGTTTATTTTATACTACTAAAACTGTAAATTTAGCAAAATTTTATATCATGATTGATTCCTGATTTTTACTTCATTTAACAGGGATTAAACTATATAATAATATCCCCAGTCATCTGTCATGAGGAGTACATTTTTTTTGAGCATCTCTCTCAGTATTGAATGAATCTCTACCATAAGACATAGAAAATATTAAGATATTTTGTATTAGATTATACAAATTACAGAAAATGATTTTTATTGTTAAAAAATATAGCCAATAACAAATTTGACAATGATCTGCTTAGATTGCCCATAGCAATCCTATTTCATGGGGGAGAATTGAGAGCTAAGAACTCCACTTTTTTAGAGAGAGCGCAAAGTTCTTAGCTCTCACGAATTATCTAGGATTACTCTAGTTATCTTGTAATAAATTTACAGCTATTGTAACCATAATAATTAACAGTGATGATTATAAATAAAGCCTGATTGGACATAATTCTAAGTTAGATATAGCCTGTATCAATCATGACTGCTCACCAAAATGAGAACAGTAAAAAATATTTTTGATTATTTTTGCCAAAGAATGGTATAATTAGCCAACCTTATAATTTTTTGTGCGCTAAGTATTGTAATTAATAGAAAATCACAAATTTAAAAAACAAAAAAAGAGATAGGTCTAACAAAAAAATAATCATATATATAATGTCCAAGATTGAGTAATCTTAGCAAAGAAGCTGCTTCTGCAAAACGGTTCATCTTTAGGGGTGGGATTAACTAGATATTTATTCAGCAGATAAAGATGCTGACTAGTGAAATTCACCCCTATTTTCAATAACTATTTGTAGGCATCTGCTAGTTTACCTGTGCTGTAGTGTCAATATCTTGTTGTTGAGATTGGATCATGAAGTGATAGAACCGATTGTCTGTCTACAGCGATGGGCTACACTCCGTCAAACATACCAAAAAAATCATCCCATGATTTGCAATTCACTCTCTTATAAGAGCAAATTAACCGTCCCACCAAGTAATGGGACTTAGTGCTGTATCTACCCGATGAACTAGTCAGAACACTTCGTCTTCAGTATGACTTTGCCACAACTGATGGCAACACCGCGCATCTACCAAGAATAGTCCAATCAATAGTCCGAACGTCATACTGCAAGTACAAGAGAAACAATTACCAAAGTAGCCGCATTGTTTGCAACTATTTGCCGTGCTATGTCCACCGGCAAAACATATGTCGGTATAAACACAAATAAATCAAACAATTTTAGAACAATTAAATGTCCTGTTTGATTTTGTCTATCCTTAACGATTGGTTAACATCAGTTTAGCTGACCAAATTTTCTTTAAAAGTCTTGTAAAAAAGACTGAAGATTTCATCATCAGGGAATGCTATGTATCAACAAAATACCAATTACAATTCACAGAATGTCAAAAAAATCAATAACGAACAAATAGAACAAATTATCAAGGCAATTATCGCCGGAAAGTATTCTTGGGCTTGCGTTTTACTGCTCCGTTTCTCCGGCTATAATCCTATGGAATACATTCCATACCGCACTTATATTCGCTTACTCAAAAATAACTGCCTAGCCAAACCAAACAATATCAATCAATCAGATACGTCAGAAGTTTTTCATGTGCAATCAAGCTGGATGCAAAATAAAAATATAGGACTGACAAACTAAGTTTATCTGTTAGCAGCGAGTGCAGATATTGATGAGTGATGAGTACTGAATCCAGCACTCATACACTCCTTCTTAGTCACCCCATTTCCTATAGCCACTTTATGATGTACCCAGTTAGTTCCTTTAATATCACCCGTCTGCAACCCATTCTCAGAGAGATTGTGTGGCAGAAAAAACAAGAAGTAACCCAACTACATCAACAGATGTCGTTAGCTTCGCTGCAACGTCAGTTAACAGCTGCGCCAACAGTACGAGACTTCTTAATAGCTTTGCAGCAAAACCCCCATAAACCCAGCCTGATTGCAGAAATTCAAAAAGCATCACCCAGTCACGGAATGATCCGTAAAGACTTTGATCCGATCGCGATCGCTCAAGCCTATGAACAAGGTGGAGCAACGTGCATTTCCGTCATCACCGACAGGTCTTTTTTTCAAGGCAGTTTTGATATTTTACGTATTCTTCGCAAAAGAATCACATTACCTTTACTATGCAAAGAATTTATTATTGATCCCTGCCAAATTTATTTAGCACGAGCCGCAGGTGCAGATGCTGTACTCCTAATGTCCTCTATCCTCACCGATAGAGAACTGCAAGACTTTTTACGCATCATTCACTATTTGGGGATGAATGCTCTAGTAGAAGTACATACCTTAGAAGAACTCGATCGGGTACTAATGCTGGACGACATTCGCCTCATCAACATTAACAACCAAAGCCTTGCAGACTTTAGCATTGATCTCAGCACTACTCAAAACCTCTTAGCAGCCAGGCGATCGCAACTGCAAAGTTTGGGTGTGACAGTAGTCGTTGAATCTGGATTGTATGCACGCACCGATTTATCTTTAGTGGCTCAAGCTGGTGCTAATGCAGTTTTAGTAGGAGAATCTTTAATTAAAGAGACAGATATCAAACAGGCTGTACATAGGTTACTCAAAGGGGATAATTAGTTTTCAACTCTAACCTCAGTCGGTAAATAGGGAGGGGAAATAAAAATTTTTTTGTTTATCTTCAGGAATCACCTCAAGAAAAATTGTAGTAACCATTACTTATCTCAGCGAAACCCTTACCCCTGCTAAACCCAGGGGTTTTTATTTAGAGTTTACAGAAGCATTTTTAATAATTTGCAAAGCAGATTTTACGGGCGTTTAAAGCTCATTCAACTGTGTCACTGAAATGAGCAATCACTGTAAGTTAGCAGTGATACAATAGCTTTATGCAGTTTGAGTGGAATGAAAGCAAGGCAGAGCGCAATCTATCAAAGCATGGCAGATGATCTACGGACAGAGTATGACTTGAAGAGCCTGCGAGTCAGAAGATTAGGCTCTGGAAGGAAAAGTTTTGGCGGAGTAACTGTACGGTTAGAACCTGATGTCGCAGAGATTTTTCCTAGTGCCGATGCGGTTAATGAGGCGTTACGATTCTTGATAAGAGTGATGCGAGATAACCAGGCTTTTGCTCCAACAGCACAGGCTAACAATTTAAATGCAGAGGACGATTGAGAATTGCTCTTATCTTGCCCAAGATATTGTTCATTAAACGTAATATAAAAAATAGAGAAACTTTGTACAAATCTATGTAGTCTTAAATATAGTCAATATCAGTATATTTAACATCAATACTCAAGGTACAAAGAGATGAAGTGGCGGAATTGGTCATTACATCAAAGATTAATTGTTACTACCTTCTTAACCTTAACTTGGATAACCCCAACGTTAGCCCAAACAGACAAACCCCTCACCCGTGCGGAAGTCTATAAACTCATTCCCAGCGTTCAACTACTACTACATAATCAAACTCAACGACCTGCACAACGCAATGATGTCATAGTTCCCAGAGACGCAGTTAAAACCGGAGTTAGTTCAGAAGCGCAACTATTTTTCAACGATAAATCCCTGATTCGGGTCGATCAAAAAACTACCTTTCGTTTTGACCCAGGGTATCGTCGCTTTAACTTGCCAAATCTGATTGCCTTGGGTGAAATTATACCTAACGTAGAGAATGGCAGAGCTTTAATTTTAACTCCACCGGGAAGTGTCGTTACAGTCGTAGAAACACCAGGCAGTCAGATTAGAATTCTAGCAGCAGATTGTGCGATCGCCAGAAATAACCAAACTCCGATAAATACTCAAAATAGCCCTATATGTAAACCAGCCCCAAAAGCTACCGCCGTCCTGGTAGCGCATCACCAAGAAAGCAACACCACTCAAGTTTTTGCCCTCACTGATGGAGATATTAACATCTCCGACTCCCAAGATAAAAAAACCGTTGCTTTAAAAGGCGGTCAAACAGTAGCCATCAGAAATGGCATAGTTGGGAATCCCCAAGAATTTGACTTACCAGCTTTTTATAAAACCATTTCCCTCGCTTCTGGGTTAGGGCCAGGACAAGAGAAATTATTAGCTCAAGAATCGACCCCAGTCCAAGAAACACTCAAGGCTATACGGATAGAAACCTTAGCCGCACTCAAAAATCAAGCTCAAAGGTTTAGAGGATTTACCAGAACATTTCTCTCTGATGCCCTTAATGGTACAGAAGGAGATTTGAATCCTCGTCCCGGCGTTTCAGTAAGAATTATTAACCCGGAAGTTGTTACCGGGACATACTATAAAACATCCGAAAATACCGCCATTTTTTACCCTGATAATAATCCCAATGCTCCTAAAAATATTACAGTAGATTTTGACCAAAAAACTATCACCATTGATGGAAATACAGGAGTCTCTAGTAATGCTGGATTAAGTGGAAATAATGCTAGAGGTTCAGTCATTAATGCTAATGGTCAAATCACCCAACTAGAAGTAATTGGAGTTAATGGTGAAAAACCACAAGATAACGTTGGCTATCGAGGAACTTTAACAACTGGGATAAGACGCGGACGCTAGCACCGCTACGCGGAAGTCAAAAGTCAAAAGTCAAAAGTCAAAATGAATACAACATAAGGGTTTTGTAGATTTGGAATGGGTGGTTCTCTTAGAGCGTGGTTGAAAAGTGGTTGGCAGTGATTTTAAGCACTTGTCGATCCCCCCTAACCCCCCTTAAAAAGGGGGGAAAGCTTCTTAAAGTCCCCCTTTTGAAGGGGGATTTAGGGGGATCTAAAATGTTTTGCTACACCAATAGAGACTTTTCAAACAACCTCTTACAAAGTTTGGCGGGACGGAAACCGGCAACGCAGTGGCTCAACTTTTCCAGACGAATTTTAAATTTGTTTATCAGGTGTGAGGATTGATGTTTAATAAAAGTGTTTTATTGCTCCTATCTGGAGCATTAGTATTGGGTGTAGATATATCTGTTTTGGCAGAAAATCAGCCAACTTTAGATAACCAACCAGTAATTAACCCAGAAATTACGCAAACAGATAATTGTACAGCAAGCCAATGTAATGAAAGGAACGAAGTTCGGTTTGTACCTTTAGTTCCCCCTGCCCCCCCCCTCCCTGCCTCTTATCAACTAGCCCAAAATGAAGAACGGGTGACATCTGTATCACAATTATCTGATGTGCAACCTAGTGATTGGGCTTTTGTCGCCTTACAATCATTAGTAGAAAGGTATGGTGTCATAGCCGGTTATCCCGACGGCACATTTAAAGGCGATCGCGCCATGACTCGCTACGAATTTGCCGCCGGATTAAATGCAGTATTAGATAAAATTGATCAGTTAATTACGGCCGGGTTAGCAGACACAGTTGAAAAAGTAGATTTAGTAACACTGCAAAAATTAAGAGAAGAATTTACTCCCGAATTAGCCATCTTAAAAGGCAGAATAGATGCTTTAGAAGCACGCACCGCCAACATTGAATCTCAACAATTTTCCACCACCGTAGTGTTAGGTGGACAAACCATATTTGGGTTAGCTGGGGGTTTTGGTGGTAATCGTCCAGGCGACGGAGAAGCTAACCCAATTTTTACTTATCTCACCCAAATACAATTAGCGTCTTCCTTCACAGGTAAAGACCGATTTCGATTAGCCTTAGTCAGTGGGAATGCTGCAAATGATAGCTTTGGCAATCCCACAGCATTCAACACCAACATGGCGAGATTAGCTTGGCAGGCAGATTATGACAATCAAGTCAGACTAGACTCTCTAGAATATCGCGTTGCCGGATTAGGCGATCGCGTCGTCTTCACTTTCAAACCTGTAGGCTTTAGTTTAAGTAGCGTTCTCAGCGTCAACTCACCCTACGCCGATGCAGGACAAGGCGCGATTTCTCTGTTCGGTGGTTCAACTTCCATCTTGAAAATTGGCAGTTTAGATGCAGGTTTAGGTTTTGATTGGTTAATGTCTGACCAAATGCGGTTACAACTCGCCTACGGGACGAGAACTAGCAACGACAGCAGTCAGGGTTTATTTGGTGCAGACCACAGTGCCTTGGGAGTGCAGTTATTATACAAGCCGACCCCCTCCTTAATTACGGGTTTAGCTTATGTTAATGCTTACTCTAGTAACGCTCAATTAGATACAGGCACAGGTAGCAACAACGCCGACACCTCCGGCGGTATTAATGAACCATCACAAATTCACGGTCTTAACGCCAGCCTGAAATGGCAACTTACCGATCAGTTAGTGTTTGGTGCTTGGGGTGGTATCGTCGTCACAGATTCTGTCACATCAGATGCAGTCATTCTCAGCAGCACCTACACCGCCTCTTTAGGTGTGTATGATCCCTTTGGGAGAAAAGGAGACTTATTAGGATTCGTCTACGGACAACCACTAAAATTAAATAACGGCCTTGCAGTTGCAGATATAGATACTGGTAACTCAACTCACTACGAAGTTTTTTACCGTTATTTAGTTAACGATAATATCTCCATCACTCCCGGCTTTTTTATCGTCACCGACCCCGACCATTTTTCTAGAAACAACGATATTTTTGTGGGTACTATTCGTACTACCTTTAGTTTTTAATCATAGTGCGATCGCATAATCCTGTTATCGAATCTGCGATCGCTACTTTTCAACCTGCTGGCGACCCCTAAAAATACTAACTATTGCCATGTAAAAGGGATTTCTGCTGGATTTTGGTAGATTACAGGTAGCCAACTTGCACAAGGAAACTCATTTTCTAAACCTTGTAGTTTCAAACGTGCCTCACGTACTGATTGATATAAAGGTTTACCACTAGAAAATTCTGCGATAAAATTCTTCAAAAACTCCTGTGCTACTTTGTCAGGTACTGGTTCACGCATGACAATCATTTGGGGAATATGTAAATCCGCTAAATTAGTTGCTAATCCCAAACCATCGCAGGAGTTAAAAATTGCTAAGTGTAAACCTCGTTCAATAGCTTTCGTTAAAGCATTTTTTAACTCGGCAATAGTTAAACTATCAGAGTCATTGATGTGAAAATGACCAATTCCTCGTTCAGATTGAGTAAAGCTGTGACCAGCAAAAAATAAAATATCCCAAGGTTGCATCCAAAGTTCATCATTGAGCATCTGGCGTTGTGGTTCTACTAAAAACTTGATTTCTGTATGAGGTAATTGTTCAAGTAAAACTCTGTCTTGTTGAATATTAATACCAGTGCTATCTCCCAATATCGCTAATATTTTGAGATGGGATTTTAAGGATATGAACTTTTCTTTTTTCTCATAAATAGTTGAAGAAAGAGCCATTTCAGCATGAGGATAGCGTTCAAAAAAATTCCAAAGCTGCAAGGGCATCCGCCGTAATTGGCTATCTTCTGTTTGCAGAAGTATCCGAATAGATTCTGAAGGATCTAGTTTTTCTAGGAGTTGCTCTTTAATAGGGCGAAATAATTCCGAGTTTAACCATAAATTTACTTGTTTTGTGAAAGCATTTGCCAATTTATCGCATTCTTTAAATAATTCTCGCCGACTAATATTGGTAACTTGTGTTTCTGGAAACTTGATTCGCAAACTTCCTTGTAAGCTGTGGTAATATGCAGCTTGCCATTTATGGTATGCTAAAACTAATTCGGAGGCTGAAGGTAATTGTCCATGAGATTCAAAATATGGGCGATCACCTTCTCTACTGATTTGTAGTGTAACTGGAAATCCTGTACTTAAATCCCCTTGACCTAATTTTAAAATTACTAGCTTTCCCTGGGTGAATTTCTTGGCAGTGGGAGCTATCATTTGGATTAATTCTTTTAAATCCACTTGATGTTGACGATAAAGACTAATTTGTTCATCTTTACTTTTTAATTCGGCTTGATATCTTGCTTCTATCTGCTGGAGAGCCAATTCATAATTGTGAGTAACTGAGGCGTGGATTTCCGCCTTATTTGTCGATTCTGGTACATCTACACGCACAATTACCACACCGTCACCCTGATTTTCAATACTTTTAATAGCTAAAGAAATACCTTCATTTTCTATTTTTACTTTTGATAAAGCCACAGATAAAGCTTCTAAATCTAAACCATTACGAAAAATTAAATCAACAGTATTTATAACTACTCGAAAGAGCTTAGTAAATTCTCCAGCAGCAAATTTTCCACTACTGGGACGACGTTCTTGTTGGTTATTTAAAAGATAAACGTATTGACAAATTACTCCATCAAGTTGAGTTGCACTGTTAATATTCCAGGCTTCTAAACAAGCTGCTGTTAAAGTTGCTTGGTGAAAATTCGTAGCTAATGCTTGAGTTTTCGTCAGATTTGCACCTTCTAAATTTGCAAACTCTAAAGTAGAGTTACTCATATCTACTTCGCTTAAATCAGCATAACTCAGGTCAGCATAATCTAGATTGATACCTTTAAGATTACAACCGATATAAGATTTATTAGTACCTCTTTTAGTAACAACTAAATCTTGAACTATCGGATTGACTAAAATAGTGTTATCTACTCTTGCTAAAGAAAGATAATTCGCTAAATGAAAATTAGTACGAATGAGTTTGGCGTTGCTAAAGTTAACATTTTTTAGCTTGGCGGAAGTAAAATCAGCACCAGTTAAGTCTGCTTGTTGAAAGCTTGTTCCGCCGATGCTAGAGACAGCAATAGCTAGTTTTCTTATCCAGACAAACTTTTCATCACCAGCACGGACTCGCCAACTGATATAACTCACAAATAATATTACAGCAACACTACCAACTGTAGCTGCGATCGCTGCTTCTTCAACTGCTTGCACTTTTAAGTGTGGCAGCCTGTTAGTCCCTGACAATACTTTAGCAACTTCAACACCAATTATTGTACCAGTTATACTGCCAACAATACTATTTATAAATATGAGAAATAGAGCCACAATAGCTATACTCATCCCTGCAATTTGTTCAGCCACTGTCACTAGAAATACCATAATTACTAACATGACATAAATAATTAACGTAGTGACAGTAACACTGACTATTCCAGATGGAATACCCACCATTTCACCAGTCATGATTCCCAGCACAAAACCACAGATTATAGCAACGCAAGAAACGGCAAAGAACGCAGTTGATAAACCTTTATAAATAGTAGTAATGGCAAAAACCAGAAAAATACTCAAAACTAGAATAGTAGCAAAATAATCACCTGGACTAATTGAATAAGGAAAAAGCAAATATCCAGTAAACACTGGTGCAAAGCCTGAAATTAATCCTAAGATTATAGTTATTATAAATGTTACTATCACTAACCCTAAAAGCCGCTTTATAGGTAATCCAGCCTTGGCATTTTGAAAATTCGCATTTTTCAGAAGAGCATTAGTAAAATTTGCCCCGCGAATATCAGAGTTCCTAAAGTCTGCGCCTGTAAGATTCTTACCCCTAAAGTTATAACCTTGAAGATTTTTACCAGAAAAGTTGGGAAACATTTGTGAGTAGGATCATGTTTAAAAAGAATACTAAATAGTAGAATGACAAAATATTTTTACGAAAACAATACGGCGATCGCCGTAGTGAATTGTAAAACAGTTAAGTTTTACTTATAAAAACTGTGGAAATTTTGTCAGACAATGATTGGCAGCAAATTCTCTTGTTTTTGCGCTCGGTTTATGCTTCTTGCAGTATTGATAAATTACCTATACAAATACTCACAGCTTTACCAAAGTTAGTAGGTGCAGAAACATTCGCAATAACTAGTTTCACCATCCGGGGTACACCATTCTTACCCCGGATGTACACCTTCCCCCATCCTGAAGTTGGTATGGCGGCGGAATCATTCACATCTCAACGTCAAAATTTTTTGACTCATCCAGTTTCACAATATTATTTCCAAACACTGGATAGACAAGCACTGGCAATTTCTGATTTTTTAAGTGAGTCAGAATTTCAACGCAGAGAAGCTTTTTATGCTTTTTTTCAGTCCCTTGGCTTGGAAGATCAAATGGGGATTCACCTTGAGATTCCCTCTATAGCGAATGCTGATCAGTTTCATCAAGGACAAAATCACTCATTTTTATCAATCAACCGCGATCGCCGAAACTTCAATGAGCGCGATCGCTTGATTCTAAATTTAATTCGTCCACACTTAGAGCAAGCATACCAGAACATTGCTACATTGGCTCAAGTACAGGAGCAACTTATCGATACCAATCAGGCTCTCGATCAAGTAGGGTTAATTACTTTATCTATTGGCGGTAAAATAGAATTGATCACCCAAAAGGCTGCAAAATTACTAGATAAATATTGCCCACTATCGAAGCTGTCAACTGCACTACCTGATATCCTGCAACGATGGGTAAATCATCAACTATCTATACTAATACAATCAAACGAAATTTTTGCTCCTTTGCACCCTCTCTATTTGGAACATAATGGTAGTCGATTGACAGTGACACTGAATTATCATGCAGCACTCGAACGAGTTTACCTAATGTTGGTAGAGATTCAGCCTCATAGTTTTTCACTCCCATCTTTAGAAATGCTGGGGTTAACGAAGCGGGAAGCAGAAGTGCTATTTTGGATAGCGAGGGATTGCACGACAAATGAAATTGCAACACAGTTGGCAATCAGTCATCGTACAGTTAAGAAACATTTGGAGAATGTTTATCATAAATTTGGCGTTCAGACTCGCCTTGGTGCAGTCATGTACGCATTCCAGAAATTAGGCATTGTCAATTTTTAAATCACAAAATTTTCACTAAAATTAGTATTTCCTAAGCCAATTTGTACACTAAATTTTTCTCCTATTTCACCACTAAATTTTAGCTGAATACAAATATCTGCTCGTCTTGCTATGACTTCCCGCCATATGTTCCCAGAATCATCTTGCAATCTTAGTTTTAAATCTGGTGGTAAATAATCATTATTCCCAGTGGGGTAAACTTGCAACAGCACGCTAACATCACCATCAATTTTCTGTAAAAAACCCACAGCCAAAGCTACAGCTTCTCCTGCAATTTCCATACCTAAATCAATCAATTTCAGTCTCTTGACACCAGCAGCAGGGTTTTCTGGATCGATTTTTCGCAAACTTTCTACCGCTATCCACAGCAGTTCATCATCTGAAGTGCTTCGCAACAGATTTACCAAAGCTTGAATTGCTTCAGAATTACCAACAGCAGTTTCCCCCAATCTTTTCGCAGCACATTGACGTTGTAATTCATCAGTTGTAGATGATAATTCCTGAATAGTTGCGGCAATTTCATCAGGCTTGGATGGAACATTGGGAGATGTAAAACTACGTGTGGCGATGGGCTGCGCCCCACCGTAGGTGTTCACTAAATTTGGTAATGTAGACACAGCTTGCCATTCTGCATCAAAAATGCTTTGTGTCCAACGACTGAGAATAGTATAAGTATGATTCCAGGAGGTAGATAGTAAATCAGTAAATATATTGTGGCTAAACTCAAATTCTGCTAATTCTTGTTCTAGTTGTAATTGCTCATTCAAAATTTGACTGGCAAAATTTACACTTTTAATGTATGTATGATAAGCTGCTACTGGTATTGTTAAAACATCACTCCAAGCTTCTTCTCGTTCGTGAAACAGGGATATTTTAGGTGCTTTTAAAGCTTGATTTATCCCTAAATTTAATCCTAATTTTTCAATAGTATTAGTTTCTGGTGGTTGATTGACTAACCCATGAAAATAGTCTCCTATGGTGAGTAAGATGTCATAGATATCACGAGATAACCTCTTACCTACTGACTGCAATAAATTATTAATAAGCATCGGTTGTACGTGCCAGGTTTCAGCCAATAAATCTTGTGTTAAACCAGAAATATCTGCGGGAATAAGTAAATCAACATCGGAAATAAAATTGGTTTCCCCAGATAATACCATTACAGAAACAATCTCTGCGTCTGGTTCAGTCACAATCATCACATAGCGGGATGGAGTTTTTGTTTGTAAAAAGCTTTGAGCCTCGTTTGAGTAGAGCTTATGTTGATTATTTGGCTGAAAATCGCCATAATATCGTATCTGAGGACTTAATTCCCAAATTTCCCCAGGTTGCGGTAATGTTAAAGGTTTTCGCATATTAGCAGATTTGGATTTTTCACATTCTCTAGACATAGCTTGGCATTGCCCAATTATAGAAAGATAGTTAATTGTGTTAACAAGTGAGCGAATTACTCTATGCCAACAAATAATAAATTTATTAAATAGTTAACAAAAGCCTTACCATGTAGTTTTTGAACGTCTACGAGTATGTTTGAGTTGAGTATTTTGTTGTGTATGCTTAACAGCTTCGGCTTCTAGTAGTCCTAATTCCATAGCGACACGCCCGACTAATTCCTTCCAACGCTTAGAAACTTCCCCTTGACTAATCCCCAATGCAGACGCTTGTTGGGTTTGGTTTTTACCTGCAACCATTAGTTGCCATAATTGGAGATAACCGCGATCGCTATAACGCGAATCTAGATTAAGAATAGCTTGTTTTGCTTTGCTAATTAAATCTGCACGTGCTACAGCATCCCACAAATTGAACTCATCAGCAATTGTCTCTCCCAAAGATATATCTGTCCCAGGAATAGTTGCATCCAGACTTTGGTGGTTTCGCAAACATTCTTTTTTGACACAGTTCAAAATCTCATACCGTGCTACAACTGTAGCCCAACGCTGAAATTCAGCCATCCCTCCGTGATTAAATTTACCCGCGTTGACAGCTTCGTAGACTTTCATCATGGCGGTTTGGGTGGCATCTTCCCAAGATACAAAACTGCCTTGAGTATATTTTCGGGCAATCTTGGTGATTAATTCTTGATGTTGTGGATCGATTGATAGATACATAACTGGCTCTGCCACTGGCTTTGACTGCATAAGTATATTATCTCAACGTATATAAGCAGATAAAAAGAGGGTAGTAATATTCCTCTGGAGTTGCTGCGCGAACTGACAAGTCAGCACTTGCGCGATGGGCTACGCCCCGCCGGAGGCGTTGGCGCAGCCTCTCGTAGAGATGGCGTTCCGCCCACCGTAGGCGATCGCAAATTACATCAGACGACTGATTTCTGATTTGTCTGTTCCAGATTTACCTAGTATTTTTACGGTTAGAAACATAGGTAGTTTGGCTACGCACTGAATATATAGGTATGGGTACTGGGTTTTATGCACCTACTCAGGGACTGAATTTGGACTAAAAAGCATTGTTCACAAAGCTTTGATGGCTATTTTTTATATCCTATAAAAGTTTTTTAGCAAATTTTGGAATATTTTGTTTTTCTCATTTGTTAATGAAAGTGAGGAGAAAAAAACTACTTCTCATGATTTCAAAAGTTCCTAAGATTGCAAGCCTTATTATTCTAAATACGGAGATTTTTCTTATGAATATGTTGAAAAAAGCAACCATTGGATTTGCTTTAACCACAATGGTAGTAAGTGCTGTTGTTAGTAATTTGAGTTCTGTTTTTGCCCAGACAAGTTTAGTTCCTCTGAAACTATATTGGAGTCCTCAACGTGGGGACAACTTCACCACTGCAACCACAAAAGGTGAACAAGATGCTCTAGCTGCTGGCTATACTTTTGCAAGGATCGAAGCCTGTGCTTTACCTAAACCTGAAGCAGGTACAGTACCTTTAAAACTATATTGGAGTCCTCAACGTGGGGACAACTTCACTACTGCAACTACAAAAGGTGAACAAGATGCTCTAGCGGCCGGCTATACTTTCGCACGCGTCGAAGGATATGCTTTCACAAAGCAAGTAGCAGGTACAGTACCTTTAAAACTATATTGGAGTCCTCAACGTGGAGACAACTTCACTACTGCAACTACAAAAGGTGAACAAGATGCTCTGGCGGCCGGCTATACTTTTGCACGTGTCGAAGGATACGTCTACCCTGCTAACCGATGTGACGGTTCAGCAACTGCTAAGGCAAAGACAAATGTTGTGGTTCAGATGACTACAGGATCTGACGATCTGCGTACCGATAATAATGTTTTTATTAGCCTCAACTTGGTAAATGGAAGCAGCACTCCTGAAGTAAGTCTTGGTGGTGGCTTTGGTCAAAACAGTGTTGTTAAGAAAGGAGTTACTTTTACTTCTAGCGAACCAATTACTTTAGATCAAATCAGGAGTATTACCATTCGCCACGATGGTCGTCCTCGCCCTAGTACACCTTTTGATAACTATGATGAGTGGGACTTGCAAAGGATTTCCGTATCCTTTGCTGACGGTAGAAATATTTATAACTCCGTCAATGACCGAGCTAGAAGTCGTTTTGTGCAACGATTTAATGGACAGACTCGCCAGATAGTGTTGCCCAGGCAATGATTTTTAACCTTTCTGGAAAGTAGCGATCGCCTTGATGTTAGATTTGGGGCGATCGCATTTTTGAAATTTAGCAGAGGTAGTAAAGGTGTTGATAAATTCTCATTTAAAAGTAGCTATCACAGCAGCTATTCTGAGTTCTTCAGTTTTGTCGTCTAGCAGTAGTTTAGCTCAAGCATCGCCAGAAACTGCCACTGCATTAACAAACCCCACAGCTTCTGGTAGTTGGTCAACTAGTAAAGCCCAAGAATTCTACTATTCATTTACATCTGCTCCAGGGCAACTCCAGGTAACTCTAGATACCATAGGCATGGGTTGTCGGCCTGTATATGTAACAATCGTAGACAGAGAAAGGAGAGATTTTAGAAACAACAGACAGGTGTATGGAAGGCTTTTTAAATTAGCTTGTACAACCAGAGGAACACCCAAAACAGAGAGTATCAGAATCCCTGAACGCCGTCCTTTGTTGATGAGGGTAAGTGCCGACCATTTTCCTGGTAGCACACCTACCTCTGTAAATTACACAGTTACCTTGGGAGGCACTTTTGAAGGACAGTCGGCACTACAACAAATAGATCCAAGGTTATTAAGAACGAATCCACGATATCCACTGCCTATACCTTCAGTAATACCGCGATGATGCTGCGCTTATTCACCAAGAATAAAGGAAAATTTGCGGTTTGCATTCTCCAAGAAAATGTGAGGAAAATTTTCTTCACATTTAAACTTTAATTTTAGGAACAAACAAATACAATATTTTCTATTTGATAACAGATAATATTTGAACTATGAAACAGAAATTAATAGCAATAATTACAGCATTAATGACTACAACAGTCGTAATTACCACCGAGTTGATCACCTTGCCCAAAAGTCTTAGTCAACAGGTGCAAAATTCTCAAGAGCCATTTCAGGAATCACAAAAAGAACTTGTGGATGAGGTTTGGCAAATTGTGTATCGGCAATATCTGGATGGTAATTTTAATGGGCATGATTGGCAAGCTGTACGTCAACAATATGTAAATCGCGCTTACAAATCTTTGCCAGAGGCACAGACAGCAATTCGCCAGATGCTCCAGAAATTAAACGACCCCTTAACACAATTTATATCCCCTGAAGAATTTAAGAATCTTCAGCGTGATCCAGCAGGAGTTGGAGTAGGCTTAGACGTGAATCAGGACGAAAAAACAAAATCGCTGAAGATTATCAGTGTCTTAGAAGAAACTCCTGCTTACAATGCGGGAATTTTAGCTGGTGATATACTCATCAAAATTGATGGTCAAAATATACACGGAATGAATCCTCCGGCGGCGAGGAATCTTTTGCGAGGAGCATCTGGTAAACCTGTAGTTTTAACTGTGCTGCGGGGTAAAAAACAGTTGGAGTTTAAGATAACTAGAGAAGCAGAGAAAGTCAATCCAGTCCGCTATCAAATCGATACTATTTCTGACAAAAAGATTGGCTACATTCGTCTGACTCGGTTCAGTGCGAACGCTGGAAAAGAAATGCAGCAAGCTATTAAAGATTTAGAAAAACAACGGGTTAATGGCTATATATTAGATTTACGAAGCAATTCTGGTGGATTGCTATTCTCTACTGTAGAAATTGCGCGGATGTGGATCAACAAGGGTAAGATAGTTTCAATAATTCAGCGTAATCAAATAGAGCGTGAACAAGCAAATGGACGCGCTTTAACAAATAAGCCATTGGTAGTTATCGTTAATCAAGGGACGGCTAGTGGTGCAGAAATTCTGGTTGGAGCATTAAAAGATCACAACAGAGGTATTGTAGTTGGTTCTAAAACCCTTGGTCTAAATACAATTCAATCAATAAGACCACTTGCGAATGGTTCAGGTTTAGCGGTAACTGTAGCAAAATGGCTTACCCCTAAAGGACGAGATATTAGTAAAACAGGAATATTGCCAGATGTGGTTGTGAACGTGACACCAGATCAACAATTAGCAATGGTGCAAAAACGTTCATTTGGAACAATGGCAGATCCTTTGTACTCCAATACTTCTCGGTTAAGAACAAAAGCAAGGTAAAGTGATAATTGTTCACTT
>NZ_CAWUDL010000098.1:0-18881 GCF_963920945.1 Anabaena sp. CCY 9402-a | reverse complement strand
GGGGGAGCAGGGGGAGCAGGGGAAGCAGGGGGAGCAGGGGGAGCAGGGGAAGCAGGGGGAGCAGGGGAAGAAAAATCTAATGCCCAACAAATGGTATTTAGTCTGTTATGTGTTGATTGCTGGGGCAATTTTGACGAAAGGTCCAGTGGGAATTGTTTTACCGGGGCTGATTATTGGGGCATTTTTGCTGTACGTGGGACAATTATGGACAGTAGTGCGGGAAATGCGGCTGTTTTTGGGGCTGGTAATTATCTTTTGTTTGTCTGTCCCTTGGTACTTGCTAGTAACTTGGCGCAATGGCTCGAATTACATTAACTCCTTTTTTGGTTATCACAACATAGAACGCTTCACAGATGTAGTTAATGGTCACTCAGCACCTTGGTATTTTTACTTTTTAATTGTGCTGTTATTGTTTGCGCCATACTCAGTGTACTTACCTTTGGCAATGATCAGACTGAAGTTTTGGCAGCGATCGCACTGGCGGAGTCAAGAACGCTCTCAGCAATTAGGTTTATTTGCGTTTATTTGGTTTATTAGCATTTTTAGCTTTTTTACTATTGCTGTCACCAAACTGCCTAGCTATGTATTACCTTTAATGCCAGCCGCAGCAATTTTGGTAGCTCTATTGTGGAGTGACTTTTTCTCCCAGTCAGAGCCAAATATGAGCAGAACAGTGATTACTTACCCAATTTCTTTTTTACAGGTAAGTAGTTGGATAAATGTTGTATTTTTATCTGTATTATCAGTAGCATTATTTCACTTATCATATTTCTTAGGTAAAGATCCAGCTGCTCCTAACTTTAACCAAATACTTCAAGATTCTGGTTTACCACAAATAGGTGGTTGGATTTGGCTACTATTTGCTTTCATGGTTGCGGTCTTAATATTAAGTCGCCAATGGCACTCAATTATTGGGGTAAATTTATTAGGATTTGTGGCATTTTTGATGATTATGCTCATGCCAGCTTTGCTGTTGGTTGATCAAGAACGTCAACTACCTTTAAGAGATTTATCTGCGGCTGTTGTCCAGTTCCAGAAACCACAAGAAGAAATAATCATGGTGGGCTTTAAAAAGCCGAGTGTAGTTTTTTATAGCCACAAACACATAAAATTTATCAAGTTGACAAGTGAGGGTATTGAGTATATTGAAACTGTCGCTAATCAGCCAAATCATCCAGCTTCAATGTTACTGTTAACTGAAAAAAGAAACTTCTTTAAAATAGACTTGCAGCCTGATAATTATCAAAATTTAGCTATCAAAGGTGCTTACCAATTAACTCGCATTAATTTTAAAAAAATGAAATCTCAGAAGTTAGATATATCTTAGTTAATGAGAATTGGGAATGAGTTACTATCTAACCTATCCCCTGTCCCCTGTCACCATTAATATTTTCCTCGCCTCACCTTGATGCTTAAAGTTTGATTGATTTGGCTTAACAGCTCTTCCATTGATATAGAACGAGGCACAATTTGGGTAGCGATCGCATTTAGAACAGTTTCTATAGATTCCGGCTCAGTTTTTGTTCTTTGCCCATTTTTACTTTGAGTGACTCTAGTGCGAGAATTACCAGCAATTGGGTTTAATCTTTGATCAATCACTAGAATTGGTGGCAACTTTAATGGTAAATCTTGCAAAGTTTTCAGTGCTTTCAATACGTCTGGATGAATGGCTGAAACTTCCAAACAAATCAGTAGCAAATCTACGCTTTGATGACGCATTTGTTGTAAAACTTCTGCCCAACATCGTGCTATTGTTGCCTTTAACCCTGCTGTTTGCAAATACTGAATTAAAGCTTGAAACCATTCCGTTCCCCGTTCCGCAGTTTTTTGATTGAGGGGAGAATTTTTGGCTTTGCCATAACCCTTAACTTGTTTGCGTCTGGTCTGTGGCAAGTCCTGTAACATGGTTACATCTACTACTAGGATGTTAGGGGGATAGCCGACACTAGAGGCAATTTGCAGAACTGACAATAATGGATGTTTGTGATGTCCATCGCTATCGTCTGGATTCAATGGTGTTAAACAAGGAAACACTGACAAACCCGGTATTTGGGATGCGGTGAGGGTGGTGACGACATCACAAGTCACTAAAGGTAAAGCAGCCAAGCGGGGATGTTGAGCTAATTGTTGTAAGTAAGTTTTTGCTAAGGAACTATCTACATCCAGCAAAATCACATCAAACTGCCAAACCCTAGCTAAGAGTTCTGCTTGATCTAAGTCATCTACTTCAATCACCCGATGTTCTTGTAGCGAAGGGTGGGGATTGATTGATTCTGACTCAGGATTGACTAATCTCAGGATTCTTAGGGGATTGTTTGGCTCAATTTCTTCACTATTATTTAAACTAGGCTGCTGATCTTTTGGTGTCTCACATAATTGGTCTAACAATGGTGTCAAAGACTGCGCCTCAACTGGTAAGTTTAAGAAACCATCGGCTCGGTTAGCAAATGCCTGTTCTTTTTCTGCCCCTGTCGCTGTGACAATCACGGGAATATGACGAGCTGCGGGATCAGATTTGAGTAATGTCAGCACATCCCAACCCGACAACAAGGGTAATAGGGGATTCAAAAATATGGCTTGTGGTTGTAAGCGACGGGCTTTTTCTACGGCTTCTGTGCCAGAACGGGCAATGACTACCCGATAACCATTAGTTTTGAGTTGATCGGTCAAATCTTGAATGTATCGAGCTACCGCCTCAACTACCAGCACTAACCGTTGGGAGGAGATGAGTGGATGTTGGCTAGTATGGTTAACACGTTCGAGTGTGTCAATACTTTCGCTATCGTTAACTTCTGCTGTTTCTCTGTCTGATTCGGCAAATCCTGTAGTGGGGGGACTGGGTGGTAAAAGTAAGGTAAACTGGCTACCTTGTCCTTCCTGTGACAAGAAACTGACATCGCCACCGTGGAGACGCGCCAAAGCCCTAGTTAAGACTAGTCCCAAACCTGTGCCTTCAAACTGACGGGTGAGGGGATTTTCTAGTTGTTGGAACTTTTGGAAAATTAGATGTTGTTGATGTTCAGGAATACCAATACCTGTATCCCAAATGGTAAAGGCAATCCACCCTTCCCAACGACTCACGCGTAAGCCGATTTCGCCGGATATCTCCGTAAACTTAAAGGCGTTAGATAGCAGATGTACCAACATCTGGCGCAAGCGTAATTCATCGGCGGTGATTTGCTCTAGGCCTGACTCAATCGACATAGTAAATTTTACTGCTGATGAGCGAGGGGTAGATTTTTGAGCCTTCGATGGGGTTTTGCTGGTTTGGTTGTGAACAGCTTTCGCTTCGGAGAGAGCGCGATCGCAGATAGATTGTATATTTACAGGTACTAATGTCAGATCCATCTGGCCTGTTTCCATGCGGGTTAAGTCTAAAATGTCGTTAACCACACTCATTAGATGGCGGCCACTTTGATGAATTAAACCTGCATATCTAGCTTGACGTTCATTGAGTTCGCCTAACTGCTGGTCTACTAATAACCGCGATAAACCTAGTACCGCCGTCAATGGGGTTTTGAGTTCATGGCTAATACAGGCTAAAAACTCATCTTTTAAGCGATTGAGTTGAATGAGATCGGCGTTTTTCGCTGCTAGTTCTTTACAAAGTTGCTGTTGTTCGGTGACATCAGTTGCGGAAACTAACCACAAGCTATCGTTGTAGAGTATTGCTTCTGACTGAGAAATGGGGAGTTTTAAATCTGGATTATCTAAAGGAATTTTCGTAAATTGCCAAACTCGCTCCTGACCGCTTTGCACTTCGACAATGCAGGTGCAAATACCCATTTGGCTATCGAGAAAGCAGCGACCGCCACTAGTTTTGCTATCTTGTGGCGGTACTTGTGGGTTATATGTTCTTAAAGGTGGTAAGTCGGTGATTGGTAAAGTGTAATTATTATCTAGCTCATTGCCATCGCCACGAGCATAAGCTTTCAGGGTTTTTGGGTTGGCGTATTCTGGTTGTTTGATGCGGGTGGCAGCTAAAATTGCCTCTACTTGTTGTCTGATCCCTTCTGGGTCTTTCAGAGATCCCAATTGTTGCCACCACGCTTGATTTCGAGCTAACACCTGACCTGTACTTGTTTGCAGCATCAAAGGCCAAGGTAGTCGTTCCAATAGCTGTACTAGTGGTTTGTATCCTTGACTTTGACGTTGTTTGAGCCTAGAAGATCGCCTAATTCTGCCATCACTAATCAATGATGTGTCTTGATGTATTGGCTCTGATGGGCTAACAGTAGAGTATGGGGTTGCTACTTGTTCTTTAGCTAGCAACGTTAACAGCCGTACACTATTAAATAGTCCTAAAAATTTGCCATCAACATCAACTAACACCCACTCTAAATTATTTTGGCTAGAGTGCCACAATAAACTCAATTGCTCTAGACAATGAGTAGCTGGTAATATCTGTATTGGCTCAATTATGCCTTGACCCAAGCTAGAAAGTGGTTGTTGTAAATTTACAAGTTGTCCATCTCCTGTAGTTAGCAAAAACTGCTGTGTGAGCCGAGCCGAAGTTAGCACCCCGATGGGGCAGTGTTGTTGATCAACTATGATTAAGCGATCGCACTGCTTTTGTTCAAATATCTCCAGCACCACTGCCAGAGAAGTAGTTTCTGAGCAACTATAACCAGTTGCCAGAAATTCATAAAGCGGATACTGTAGCATTGACATAAGGCTTTGGGGGTCATTCTTCTTGTAAACGCCTCTGGCTTTACCATCAGCGCAGGGGGCAAATAGCGATGGCTGCGCCCGCCGTAGGCATCGCGCCTGAAGCAGTATTCTTTCAGAAGACTCATATCAGCGATCTTGTCCAGCTTTTACACTATTGAATCAGTGGAATTGCTTCCCTTAAACATGGATGTTTCATTTCAATAGTTCGCCAGATGCGGCCTGTTACTTGACCACGTTCAACTCTCTTTGAAAAGCCAGACCAGTCTGCCACTGGCAGGGCAACTTTTCATCAATGAGCGACAGCTATGACAATTATGACTCCAAAGATTCGCTTTAGAACCTTGAGGAATTATAATTATTGAAAATGCGACAATACTTTAAATTCGTTTAAGTATCTTATCAAGGAGTAAAATAGAAAATCCTTATTTAGAGAGATATACATATGCAAATCATAAATTAAGTAATTTTTTTTCGACAACAACCCCAGCCATCCCCACAATCGTTCACTATCTCATATGGATAGTGATTTATCTTGAGATAGCGGTTGGTACATACATGACGTGGTGATTTTCCCTTCACTATTAACTTCACTCGTAATTTTGCCTGATGATTAACGTGAGATATATATAAGTATGTAAATGCTACTACCAATATTGATTTTCCCACCAGATGTTAAAAAAAATTTAGATCCGCGAGAGCAACCAGTCAGTATCAACAACCTAGGATTAAGCGGCAAGATAGAGCATTTTAGTTGCTTTCTACCTTTAATCGCCACTACAACATCTCTGATTTATTACCAACTGAAATGCTTCTTCTCCACCATTAACGAAAATTTTACTAGTAAATATGCTTATGCCTTTGCAAACCACAAGCAGAAAACACAACAGGTTTGTCACCACATGACTCAAGAAGTTGATCGGCAAGTATTATTGCAGCAACTCAAATCAGATTATCGAAAAATTCTCATAAATTACTTTACTACAGACAAAACCCTAAAAGAAAAGATCGATAAATTTATCAATGTAGTATTTTGTGCTAATATTCCTGTGCCACAAATTATAGAAATTCATATGGAACTCATTGATGAATTTTCCACCCAGCTACAATTAGAAGGGAGAAGCGATGAAACATTACTAGATTATCGCTTGACACTTATAGACATCCTAGCCCACTTGTGTGAAGCCTATAGATGTGCAATTTTTAAATAAGCAGAATTCACCACTTCTGAATTCATGAAAATGTCCAATATTCCCATGTTAATATTTTGCTTTTTCCTTTATGAATAAAGCCAGAAAAACTTATGTCCTCAAGCTTTATGTGGCAGGGAACACACCTAATTCAGTCAGGGCGCTCAAAACACTTAAAAATATTTTAGACCAGGAATTTCAAGGTATTTATGCTTTAAAAGTAATTGATGTCCTGAAAAACCCCCAATTGGCAGAAGAAGATAAGATATTAGCCACACCAACATTATCTAAAATTTTGCCTCCACCTGTACGGAAAATTATTGGTGATCTTTCAGACCGTGAACGAGTATTGATTGGATTAGATTTGCTTTATGAAGAATTGATTGAAGAAGATTGGGAAGAACAAGAAGAACTTTAAATCTTAAAAAAACGCTTAAAATTACAGAATTTAGTCATCAAATCCCTGGGGTCAGACCCATTTAGAAAAAACAATGAGTGAGAACGAACAACAAAAACCAAAGCCTACATCTGGTGGTGGCGTAGAGAAAATTCGCACGATGATTGAGGGGTTTGACGATATTAGTCATGGTGGTTTACCTGTGGGAAGAACTACTTTAGTAAGTGGCACATCAGGTACAGGTAAAACATTATTCTCTCTACAGTTTCTCTATAATGGTATTACTTACTTTGATGAACCGGGAGTATTTGTCACATTTGAAGAAGCTCCCAACGATATTATTAAAAATGCTCATATTTTTGGCTGGAATTTGCCACGTTTAATTAATGAGGGTAAACTTTTTATTCTCGATGCTTCCCCAGATCCAGAAGGTCAAGATATTGTCGGAAACTTTGACCTTTCCGCCTTGATTGAGAGATTGCAGTACGCCATTCGCAAATACAAAGCTAAGAGAGTATCAATTGACTCCATTACAGCAGTATTTCAACAGTATGAAGCCATTGGAGTAGTCCGCCGGGAAATTTTTCGTCTAGTTGCACGGTTAAAACAACTAAATGTAACTACAGTCATTACCACAGAACGCAGTGAAGAATATGGCTCTGTAGCTTCCTTTGGGGTAGAAGAATTTGTGTCGGATAATGTGGTCATTGTCCGCAACGTTTTGGAAGGAGAACGTCGTCGCCGCACCATTGAAATTCTCAAATTGCGCGGTACAACTCACATGAAGGGCGAGTATCCTTTCACTATTACCAATGAAGGAGTGAACATCTTCCCATTAGGTGCGATGCGCCTCACACAAAGGTCATCTAACGTCCGTGTTTCTTCTGGAGTCAAAACTCTAGATGGAATGTGTGGAGGTGGTTTCTTCAAAGATTCGATTATTTTAGCCACAGGCGCAACAGGTACAGGTAAGACACTATTGGTAAGCAAGTTTATCCAGAATGGCTGCGTCAATGGTGAACGGGCTATATTATTTGCTTATGAAGAATCACGCGCTCAACTATCTCGCAATGCTTATTCTTGGGGAATTGATTTTGAGGAATTAGAACGTCAAGGATTACTCAAAATTATTTGTACTTATCCCGAATCTACTGGGTTAGAAGATCACCTACAAATTATTAAATCAGAAATTGCTGAGTTTAAACCAGCACGCATTGCCATTGATTCTCTTTCGGCTATGGCAAGAGGAGTCAGTAATAATGCCTTTAGACAATTTGTGATCGGTGTGACTGGGTATGCTAAACAAGAAGAAATCACTGGTTTCTTTACTAACACCACAGATCAATTTATGGGGTCACATTCAATTACAGATTCCCATATTTCCACAATCACAGACACAATTTTAATGCTACAATATGTCGAAATCCGTGGAGAAATGTCACGAGCAATCAACGTATTTAAAATGCGAGGCTCATGGCATGACAAAGGTATTCGTGAATACAATATCACTGCCGACGGTCCCGATATTAAAGATTCTTTCCGTAACTATGAAAGAATTGTAAGTGGTGCGCCTACCCGCGTTAGCATTGATGAAAAGGCGGAGCTTTCTCGCATAATGAAGCGTTTTGAAGATAAACAGGGTTCGGATTCTTAGATTTGGTATCGTACTATATTCCTTCTTTAATTTAGTATCGTGCTATATTCTGTTGTGAAGAAAAGTTTTCTGCCGCCAGATTGATTTTCGTGTGAGGGGATGCGGTGAAAGGACAAAAATTACTTTATAGTTTCTTGCCTGGTGTGACAGCAGCTGTATTAACCACTCAGCCAGCTGTGGCTGAGGCCATGAAGGTAAGTAGTGTACAACTAGCGTCTTCTCCTAGTGTCTTGACTTCTAACGATAGTCAAACCTTGGTAGCAGGCAGTATTCGGACACTAATACCATCAAATACAGTCCCAGGTTCTCCAGAGATCATTGACAATTTTGATTTGTCAGCACTGAAGTTACGGTCTTTAAGTAGTAAGACTAATCCAGTTATCTTGACGGAAAAGACTGGTATTGCCATTGAACAAAAATCTCTAAAAGATGAGGTTGAAATTGTTAGTGCGTCACCTAATCGCGATCTGATCCAAAGACTTAAACAGAATCGGTTTAAAAACAATCAAAAACAAACTAACTTAGCTAGTGGTAATCCAGAGTTAGTTAAGACAGTAGTGCCGATTACTACTTCTCTTCAAAACCCAGCACCGCCAACAAATCTTAAAACTCAGTTACCAATAGCTTTACAAGCATCTGTAAGGGGTGCAGGTGCAGCAAGATTGTTGGCATCAAATAGTTGTTCTCTACAGACAGGGACTTCGGCAACGCTGATTTTAGCAACTAACTGTCCTCAATCTAATTGGGGTGGGAAGCAGCTAGCTCAAAATAGCGATCCAATCCCCCCAAGAACTACTAACCCAGAAACTGTTGATTTCGCCCAAGATACTACCACTGAACCAACAACAGAAACGCCTATACTTGAGAGTAATATTCAACAAGTCCCAGATAATCTGACTCCTAATGCCAATCCCTTGCAATTTCCTACCAAAACCGAGGAAGTTACAATCCAGGGAAATCAGCCGATTACTTTGACACAGGCTCTAGAAATAGCGCGGCGGAATAATCGGGATTTACAGGTGTCTTTGTTGGAACTGGAGCGATCGCAAGCAGTATTAAAAGAAGCTCAGGCGGCTTTGTATCCTAATCTTTCTATCAGTAGTGATATCACCCGTAGCCAATCTGCTGGCGGACAACTCCAAGACGAAGCCAATCGAAATCGGGGGTTGGTTTCTAACTCCGATGAACCCGGTACATCCTTCAACGGTCAAGCACAATTGAGCTATGACATCTACACCTCTGGCAGACGGAACGCTAGCATCAAAGAGGCAGAGGAACGGATTCGGTTGAGTGAGTTGGCTGTAGAGAGCCAGTCTGAAGAAATCCAGAGGAATGTTTCTAGGGAATATTACAACTTACAAGAAGCAGATGAACGGGTACGCATTGCTCAATCAGCTGTGGAAAATTCCCAAGCCAGTTTACGAGATGCCCAAGCATTAGAAAGAGCTGGTGTAGGAACGCGGTTTGATGTGCTGCGCTCAGAAGTAAACTTAGCTAATGCTAGACAAGAATTAACTAATTCTCTGTCTCGGCAGCAAATTGCCCGCCGTACCTTAGCAACTTTGTTGAGCTTACCCCAGGTAGTAAACATCAGTACCGCAGACCCAGTAGAAGCAGCAAGTGCTTGGAATAAATCCCTAGAAGAAAGCATCATCTTAGCCTATCAAAATCGTCCCGAACTGCAACAGCAACTAGCACAACGTAACATTAGCGAACAACAGCGACGGCAGGCACTAGCTAATCTGGGGCCACAAGTCAGCTTAGTTGCTAACTACAACCTGTTAGATCAGTTTGACGACGGGGTCAGCGTTACTGACGGTTATTCTTTTGGAGTTAGAGCTAGTTTGAACTTGTTTGATGGCGGGGCATCTAGAGCTAGAGCAGCCCAAGCCAGGAAAAATATTGCGATCGCGGAAACCCAATTTGCCGAACAGCGCAACCAAATCCGCTTTCAAGTAGAACAAGCATTTTTTACACAGCAAGCTAACCTAGAGAACGTCCAAACTGCCAACGCAGCCTTACAGCAAGCACAAGAATCACTACGTCTAGCGCGATTGCGATTTCAAGCTGGTGTAGGTACTCAAACAGATGTGATTAACGCCGAAAACGAACTAACTAGAGCCGAAGGTAATCGCATCACCGCGATTTTGGATTACAACCGAGCCTTGGCTGATTTACGACGATCTGTCACCTCCAGAGCGTTGCCTGAGTTAGTTAATAATCAATAAGAGTGCTGAGTGCTGAGTCCTGAGTCCTGAGTTGTCTAACTAACTACTCAGGACTCATAACTTTGTCGAGCAATAATCTATAGTCATTAGCTTTTCTCCTCTACTTCCCTGCTTCCTTCCCTGTCACCTCTCACCTGTCACCTACACAAGTAAGTTCAAAAATCAAAGCAGATTACATATAAGATTATTGACTAATGACTATTTATCAAAACTCATGACTACAGTCACATCCCAAGAAATTGCCATATTTCGTTCTCAATTGGTAGATGATCAAGGGGCGATGGAAGCCCTGGAATTGATTGAGGACTGTGAAGGAGATTTAGAAGATGCAGCAATGACTTTAGCGATTAAAGCCGGACAACAACCAGAACAAGCTAATTCCGAGTGGCTGGGTGATTTGGCTAAAAGGTGGCGTGCTGTGATTTGCGAACAACAATTTAGACAAGACTTACAAAACGGCTCAATCAAAGAGATGGTGACACATCTCAAAACAATACCTACATTTCCCAAAATTTTAGCCACACCAGTTTTAATGTACGTCCTCAAGCAAGGTGTAGATAAATTTTGTGAGCCAATGGATAAGTTGAGGTAGGGAATGGGGACAAATCAATTCAAAATCCAAAATTCAAAATTAAATAATTTCTGGGGAATGGCCAATGGGAAAAATTCATCCCAATGCCTAACACCCAATCAGCAATAAATCCTGATACGCTGGTAATTAAGGCAAAACTTCCATAAGAAAAATACTATCGTATCAATGAATTACCTTGTTGCAGTACTACCAGACCGTATCCAAGCTGAGGCTGCTTACTTAGCGTTAGAAGAAGAAGGCATAAATAGCACAATTTTGGGTAAAGGTTATAAAACTGCCGACGAATTTGGTTTAATTGACCCCAATGCTCAAGCCAAAAAACAAGCACAACTCATGGCTTATTGGCTAGTACCGTTTGGCTTTTTTGCAGGTTTTACCTTTAGTCTGAGTACGGGTTTAGACACCTTCGCCTGGGCTGGTGAAATTGGTAATCACGTCATTGGCGGGCTGTTGGGTGCTGCTAGTGGTGCTATGGGTAGCGTATTTGTGGGGGGAGGAGTTGGCTTGGTTGTGGGTAGTGGTGATGCTTTACCCTACCGTAATCGTTTAGATGCTGGTAAGTATCTGGTTGTAGTTCAGGGTTCTGAAGCTCTCTCCCGACAATCAACTCGGATATTACGTCAGTTTGAACCAGAAAATATCCAAGGTTACGCTGACACCACTACTGTGTATTAAATGAATAATAGTTTACATTTTAAGAATGCTACCACGAGAAGAATTGTTAAAGGGTGTTGAAAATCGAGATAGTCTAGCTCGTGTAATTGACCAAGCAGAACAAGCAATTAAAACTTGGGAAGTGGTGATGACAGATTTTCTGTCCCCTCCCGAATTGGCAGAAATGCAACGGGTGTTTAGTCGGTTAACAGACGTGCAACTATTGGCTTGGGGTGGATATCCGCAAGCTGAACGCCAAAGAGTAGCGATCGCCCGTTCTGAGTTACCTTTAGATCAATCTCAAGTCAGTTTAATAGCACTAGAAATAGCCGGGAATTTCTTATTTGATTCAGCGACGCACCGCGACTTTCTCGGCGCAATGCTAGGGACAGGTATTGTCAGAGAAAAAACTGGAGACATTATTGTTTTAGGAGAACGGGGAGCGCAAGCAATAGTTGTACCAGAGTTGGCAGAATTCTTGACGATGAGTCTTCAACAGGTGCGTTCTGTTCCTGTCAAAACCCAGCCGATTGATTTGAGCGAGTTAAAAATCCGCGAACCGAAGAAGAAAGAATTAACAACTGTAGAAGCTTCCTTAAGGTTAGATGCGATCGCCTCTGCTGGTTTTGGGATGTCTCGCAGTAAAATGGTAGACTTCATTGATTCCGGTGATGTGCGTGTAAATTGGAAAGAAGTTACTCAAGCCAGTTCTCACGTTAAATCCGGTGACTTAATCGCCATTCGCGGTAAAGGACGCTTAGAAGTTGGGGAAATAGCCGTCACTAAAAAAGAACGCTACCGCGTTCAATTAACAAGATATATGTGAAGTATCTTAAACATTAAAATGTTTAGCCAACATACTTAACAAAGTTTTGCGGGGAACTAGTCGAGCGACTAAACTTCTCAGTTGCGTACTAAAATCACTAACAATCAGCGTTGGCTCTCCGGTTTCTAAAGCTTTGAGGGAGTGACGCACAACTTCTTCAGAAGTCATCACCTTATTTGTGGTTTCCGCCAAAGCTGGAGGAAAATTAGCTTCCGTAAAAAATTCTGTTTCTGTTGGCCCTGGACAAGTGACTAAAACACGTACACCATATTCACGATTTTCTGCCCATAATGCTTCACTAAAACTAACGATAAAAGCCTTAGTAGCTGCATAAACAGAAAGGTAAGGTATCGGTTGAAAAGCCGTGATAGAAGCAACATTAATAATGTTTCCCGAACCACGTTGACGCATGAGAGGCAAAAATCTATGGGTTAAATCTACCAATGCCAAAACATTTAACTGCACCATCTTAACTTGGCGATCGCGATCGCTTTTGGCAAAATCCCCATAGTCACCAAAACCAGCATTGTTAATCAATAAATCAATAGTTAATCCCTTAGTTTTTGTGATATCAAATACAGTCGCAGTCGCATCTACTTCTGTAAGGTCTTTAACTATTACATCCACTTGGATTTTATATTGCTCTTGTAATTCTTGAGCAAGCTGATGTAGCTTCGCTTCTGAACGAGCAACGAGAACTAGATTTGTTTGACGTGCAGCTAATTCTTGGGCAAAGGCTCTACCAATACCACCTGATGCACCGGTAATTAAAGCAGTTGACATTCTATAACTATCAAGTTTTTATTATAAGACTTATAAATTTTAGCAATAGTTTTTCGAGATTTTACTTATCTGTATTGATCAGTCTGATTGTTTTATGGTGGTAAATTTTGGTGATTTTTCTCACAATTAATGGGAATACTAGATTGATAAGTTACAGCTTATATCTATGTATCGCCTTAATAAAAAAGCCTGGAAACTACTGCTAGCGGAAGTGCAGAAATGCAGTGGTGATGACCAAGTGAGTAAAATCGAACAAGAAATAGTTATTAAACGGTTAGAACAACTGCGGACAGAAAAAGGCTCTCCAGTTGGTTTAGATGAACTGCGTGAAACAGTCGTGGACATATATCCACAATTCAGCGAGAAAATTCTGAAACAAGCTGCACAAATTAATCAACCGCCTGGTATTTTTAATAAAATCAAGTGGGTAGCGATTCTTGTAGGTGGTGCAGCTGGGGTACTTTGGGTAGTGAATTTGCCTTATCCGATGATTCGCTGGCCTGTAGCGAAAACTGTACCCATCCTGCTATTGCCTAGTTATATCAACATGGATTATCACTATCGGGGAGCAATTCACAACCTAGAACAAGCAGACCAATTAATTAATAAAGCTACTAGTCCAGCAGATATTGAACGTGGTGGTGAAAAAGTCAAAGCCGCAAAACGAAATTTAGATAATTTACCAGTCTGGTTTTTAGGGTATTATCCCCAGGCTTACTGTAATTTATTTGGCTGTACCTGGCGGTTTACTGTAGATGAGTTTGAAACAGCACGTCAACGGGTAGGGAGAATAGAAGCCATAGTATTTCAAGATAAAAACGCTTTAGTCCCACTTTCCCAAGCCGAACAAACACTAAAAGCCGCCAAGCAGCAATATGAACAAGCTACTAATACTAAAGATAGAGAAAAAGCGATCGCAATTTGGCAAGAATCCCCAGTGAGTTAGTCCCGTTTGGGGAGCTTGAGAGTTGATTTAATCTCTAAAACATCCCGGTCTAAAGTATCAAATCTGTGATCAAGCTCGCGTAACAAATCATTTAACCCTTGCTGCATCTGTTCTTGATTGCGGCGGATGTGCGCGAAATCACGCTCGGCCGCATATTTCTTTTTTTCAGCATTGGCATACCAAAGAATACTACCCATAACAGTAGTTATGGTTGCCAGGATTAAGCCACCGAGAGCAATTAAATCACCGGCTGTAAAATTTTTCATACTGCATCAATTTTTAACTATTAAGTAGTTGGTCTAACTTGAAATTGATATTTGCAAATTCCTGAGTTACTAATATTTCCTGTGTAGTGTCATCTACGCCCGTGTACTCCCAGATGGTTACAACTGCACGAGGAAACCATCTAGGTACTTTGACACTGACACCATAGGATGTGGAAATTTTATTAAAAAATATCAGGTTAATTTGGTCTAAAAATAACGGCTGACTTTTAACGCTCGTTACGTCTTGATTTCCACCAACTACAAGCCCTGCACTGATTTTTTGATTAATATATCCAGCAAATCGCCATGTTGAACTGGAGGGAACATCAGTAGTGATACTAACTGCAAGAATAAATTTGTCTAATAAGAAGGGAATCACTATCTCAGGAATAGGATTGATTAATTGACTCCCATCTTGCATAGGCACTTGCATGGCTGCAATGTCCGTAAAGTATACGCTTTGCCAGTTATCGCTATTACTTAATTCAACTACTCTCACTGCCTGATTATCCGTGAGAAATTACAAAATCAACGTGATCCGCAAATTCATCTAAAATTCCCAACGGATCTGGGATACCGTAATACTCCAGCTTATCCAGGTATTCAACCGTGTCAATTGCCCCGGTTAACCAATCTCTACCCGCTTGATTGATGGCAAGCATTCCCTTAAATTCTGATTCGGTGCAGTTGCCATCAACATCAACAGATAGCAGGTCTAACGGATCATCAGGAGTCCAAATGATTCCAGTACGTTCTGCTATCTTGCTCATTAGCCCTCTGGGGTAAATCTAGCGCGATTTTTCCCACTGTTTCCGGCTAAAAAGGTGGCGTAAGCTGTTTCGCCTTTGATAGCCACAACAGCCTCATCATAAGCCTGACCACCAGTATTTTGTCCAAAAGCACAGGTAACAGAATCTACATCTGGCTTGTTGTACGAAGCACCAGTGATACGACTATTTTTCTTAGTTCCAGGTGCAACAGAAGTCAGTGTAAGCTTGGCGAATTTAAACTTACTCGCCTCAATGAGAATTGGTGTAGTTAATGCAGCAAACTCGGTGGAAGTGGTGGTGTAATTGGCCAGTAGACTCCTAAGAGCTAAAGCTGTCCCAGAACCTTGCCCGGTTTGGCCATCCTTGATTAATCGAGCAGGAATATAAATTTTGGTAGTCCCGGCAGTGCCAAAGGGAGAAACATAGCCGGTTTCTCTTTCTGTCTTCACCCGCTTGGTTTCGTCAGTGATAGCCGCAAATTTGGCCTGACGTTGTTCGGGGGTAGCTTCTAACCACTCCTTATATTTGTCGTATCTAGCTTTTTGGGCTGGGTAGCGTTGTAAGTCTCTAAACCCCATGATTTTTACTAGTGATGGTTACATATATCACCAACATTAGCTCATCAAAATACCTAGAAATTTGGATTAAAACCTTATAGGTTTTTAACTTTATTCTCCACAGTAGCCACTGCTTAATAAGCATCTAAAATCAGGGGAATTTGACTAGTCCGGTATTTCTCAGTGTTGTGTCTATTAAAAATATAGGTGGTACAAGATTACCTAAAGAAATGTAAGCACTCCTGAATCTCAGGACTGATACGGGTCTATACCTGCGATTTTGTACCTGTTTGCCTAGTATCGTGACTTTACCTGCTGATGCGGTTGTTGTGCTGGGTTTGTCTGGGTCGTTAACAATCAGCTTTTCTTGATTGAATGGTACATCAATCACATTGCAGATTTTTTGATAGATTTCTATAGCATCAGCGCGACTATTAACTAATAAGTAATTACCTCTAGGGAATCCATTTTCAGGGTCAGTATATGATGCTGATTTGTTGCCAGTGGTGTAAGTTATACCTCTACTAGCTGATACAAAAAGACTTTTAATTTCATTGGCGATTTCTGTCATATTTGCTTTAGTGATGGCAGGTTTTGTACTGCCGTCGTCATCGCCAGAAATGCAAGAGAATTTCATTAACCTGACTGATTTTTCGTGCTGTATTGGCGATTCTTCCGGCGGTGATGCTGATTCATCTTGAGTAAATACAAAGAATAATTGTGGATGTCCGGCAACCCCAGGAGCATTATCAAACTTGCTGCCATAAAAAACCGCAAGATTTTTTCTACCATAGCCAATAACGTTATAAAAAAGGTCTGAACGCATCCAAGACGCGTACATATTATCATTATCTAAAGCACGGCAAGCTAATTTTAATGATGGTCTAACGCCGGATAAATCGCCGTCACCTTGAACATCTTTAAAGTATCTATCAACCCGTCGGTTGTGTTCTTGATTCCAAGTTCGTTGGAGATGTTCAATATTATCAAAACCCTCTGGTAAATCTGTCATTAGTCCTCCCCATCAAATAAATCTGAAAAGTCAAAATTCAATGGTTGAGAATTAGCCTTAAACAGAGTTTCATCAGCTTTTATTTTGTCGGGTTCTGGAGTTGGTGCAGGCTTATTCTCAGGTTTATCATCTTCTTTTACAGCTTTAACAAATTCTGTTGCGGCTGTTGTTGTTTCCGTTACAGCGTTAACAACATCCAAAGGTGCTTGTGTGACCATTTGAATGGTCGATGCTCCATTCTGCAAGCCCTCCAGAAATTGACTAACCCTATTGAATTTGGGCTGGGGATTCATCCAGCCGTAAGCGTTTTCAAGAATAACACCACCTTTTTTTAAAGCATTCCCTATTCTTCCTGTATAAGCCGCTATTAATTCTGATGCTTGCAAGATGGTTTGTGAGAGATTTAAAAAGCTATTTAAAACGTTGGTTGATGCTTGATAAATACGGTTGGCCTTTGCAAAAGCTTGTGACATCTGCTGATAATTTTCAGCCCCAACAATTCCTTTAACTAAATTCTCTACAGTGCTATTGATAATTTGTCCAATATCCAATGCACTGCCATCATCATTCTTAATTCCAATAAGCTGGAGTACATTGCTTAAAGCACTACCAAGAGTGACACCAATATCATTTGAAAGTTGAAACGCATTGTGAACAGTTGCCGCAAAAGTTAACAGGTTTAAGGCTCTATCTAGTTGCAACCATTGAGAAAATCTTGTGAGCTTCCCACCGATACCACCAGGAAGCTGATCACCGAGTCTTGAGAGAATTGTCTGCTGTCCAGTCAACAGCGCGGCGTTTGCACCTGTATTTACAGCGTCCAGCACGCTGCCAGTATTATTAGTATTGTGCTGATTGATCCTGCCTACAGCATCATCTACAGAAGCTTTACCACAGCCACCATTTAAGCTTTTGCAGATGGCGTTGCCAGTTGCGGCTTCTACTTGTGGGGCTGTAAGTAGATTGGGCTTAATCGTATTAGCAACTCGTCCAGGAATTAATCCTAATATTGGGATAATTTGGTCAAGTTTCTTATTACCCTCAGCATTCACTCTTTCTATTTCCTTTATTTGGCTACCGAACTTAACTTCATCTGCTTTTATATCTGCCTTTACCTTGTCAATCTCTCTTTGCAGTGGAGTTATATCGACAAAGGCTTTTTTCTTTGCTTCTGCCAATGCTTCCAATGCTGTTAATTTCGCTTGATTTGCATTATTTGCTGCTACCGTAACTCCGCCGCCTAACGCTGATATTTCACGCTCTAATGTTTCTTTATCGCGTCGCTGTTGTTCTTTAATTACGTCGCCAATATCGGATGAGGAAAAATCGCTATATGTTACTTGTGCAGGTGTCACTGTAACTGGTGTGACTTTTAATCCTGATTGGTCTGAGACTGTTACCTGTGCGGGGGTGATGGTTGCAGGTGTCACAGTTACACCCCAACGCCGAACTGATTGCTGTACTACTCTGTTATTATCTCTGACCGCCGCTATGAGTCCATTTTGTACGGTAGAAATAGCGGTCGCGGTAGCTTGCGGTAATGCCTTTACGGTATTGAGCGTTTTCTCAATAACTGTGAGCTTATTGGATAAATCCTTGATTTGTCCGTTTGCTTTGCTTACTTCTGTGTTAGCTTTCGATACTTCACTGTTCGCCCTCTCTAGTGCTTTCTGTAAGTTTTCTACTGTCGTGCTTATTGTGCGCTGAAAATTATCGCTAGCATTACCTAAAAGCTTCTCGAATTGTGATTTTAATGTTGCTAACTCTTTATTCGCTTGTGCTATCTTCCCCTCTACTATCTTCCTACCTTGCCTAGTTTCATAGAGTGCGTTGTTAGCGTCTTCCCTGATTTTGGGTTGCTGTCTTTCTACAGCATAAATTCTGTCTCGTGTCCGTTGGTCTTCCTGTTTGAATTGTTTTACTTGCGCTTCTACACTGCGTATAGCTATTACATTTTTTTGGTATCGGTCGAATGATTTCTGTACTTCACTGTTTAGGTATTCAAAGTTTTGAAATGAAGCATTATTAACAATATTTTGTAAGTAAGCAATTCTTCCGACGACAAAGGCCGCACCACCAATAGCGATAAGTGCTGCTAGTGTTTTTCCCGCGTTACCAATCTTTATCGCAGCACTACCTTTACCTGGTAGGTTCTTTGCAAATTCTGATATAGGTTTGGCAACTTCACCCTGTAAATAAGCATTGCGTTTGAGTACAGATGTTATCCCGTTCGCGAGTCCGGGTAACTTTTTCATCCGTGATAACTGATATGCGCTATCTGCGGCGTACTTTGCCGCTTGCCGTGCCAAAAAAGCACCGCTTTTAGTTTGGAGTGGGA
>NZ_CAWUDL010000097.1:0-19631 GCF_963920945.1 Anabaena sp. CCY 9402-a | reverse complement strand
TGAGTGCTGAGTGCTGAGTGCTGAGTTCTGAGTGCTGAGTTCTGAGTTCTGAGTTAACAGGGTGGGTAATGCCCACCCAACATGATTTATCTTTTTAATTTTCAATTTTTCAAAAAACCGCACGACAATCCTAAATTTAGGAGGCATTGATATGGCACTTTGGATAGAAACTGAATCCGTTGAATTACGCCCTAACGCTACCGAAGATAATCTGCAAACCATAATCCGAGCAGTGTATCGGCAGGTTCTGGGCAATGCTCATATATTTGATAGCCAACTACTTACCAGTGCAGAGTCTCAATTACGCAACGGTGATATAACTGTTGCAGGCTTCGTTAGAGCTGTAGCGCAATCTGATCTATACCGATCGCTGTTTTTTGAAACTTCCTCTCCCTACCGCTTTGTTGAATTAAATTTTAAGCATTTACTGGGTCGCGCTCCGCAGGATCAGACTGAAATTGCGGAACACGTACAAATTTACAACACACAAGGGTATGAAGCTGAAATCAACTCCTACCTTGATAGTGATGAATATATCCTGAATTTTGGTGAGAATATCGTACCCTCTGCCCGTGGCAATCGTACCCAAGTTGGGGTCAAGAATGTCGGGTTTAACCGCACCTTTGCCTTAATGCGGGGGTTTGCTGCGAATGATGTGGGTAAATCAGCAAAATTAATTAGTGACATTGGTGGTAACTTACCGACCAAGATTGTTTCCCCATCTATTGGTTCTGGTGCTTCCAGTAATACAGGTAAGCGATTCCGTGTATCTATTTCCAAAGCTAATTTTGGTCTTCGGGTGACCAAAAGCATGGCAACCTTTGAAGTGGGATACAACCAGCTGTCCCAAAAAATTCAGAACATCCAGAAGACTGGCGGCAAAATTCTCAGTATCACTGAAATAGCTTAACGCTGATCTTGGCGATCGCTCTTAGTCTGGATACAAAGTGCGATCGCCAACAAGTCAAGAGTAAATCAACTTTACATCTCACTTGTTATTACTTTGGTTGTCCATCGATTCACGTTGATGATAAGTTGCTTACAGCATCGAAAATTAAGGTGATTTGTATGGCAACCACAATCATTGCTCCTGGCGATTTTAGTGACTACAGTAGTTGCCGAGTAACAATTGAAGTGACAGGGGGCTGTCATCAGCAGACGATGCGGTTGGCAAAGTACACAAAGACAATTCCTTATAGTTGTCTGTCTCAAACTATTCAGGGTATTAATCGCCTTGGTGGCAAGATTACCTGTATTACCCTATCGCCTTCCCCTACTCAAATCTCAAAGATTGAGTTAGCTCAGTCACTATCGACAATAGCTGAAAGCGATGATCTCCCTTCAGCAAATCAAGCTGAAGTTAGGTCATCGCCCCAGCATCAAGAACAGAAAAACTCTGCCGACACTAGTCAGGTTACAGAACCAACTAAAGTTAAGCAGGAAGAACAACCGATGCCTGCGGTAACCCCTGAAGGGAACACAGTTTTCAACTCAGTAGAGTACACCTTTACAGATGAGTGGTAATTAAACAGTCAAAAATACTGAGTAAGATAAACCGAAACCGAACAGTTGATGGATATTACGGAGTTTGTGGCAAATTCTATCGGGCGTTGGCGATCGCAACGCAGCGCACATCATTTAGCCTTCAGTCATTTTGAAGCCGTACAGTCTGAGATTGATATCATTTCTCTCCCAGATGATGACCCGGCAGTAATTGACTTGTGTAAAAGCTATAACATTGATCCTCATGCAGTAGTTTCCCCATTTCGGATGAGTTGGGAAGGTCAATCAGACTGGGATGACAGCGAAATCAAAGGCAGTTGCGTCCTAGTTCCCATCCCTGATCTAACTCATCCTCATCGAGGCAAACTCCTGCGCGATCAAGGCTATGCCGAAACGATCGCGGCGGCTGGCGATTATTACTTGACAGAAGACGGAACATTTGTACTGATTACTGCCTACGATCGCGCCGCCGCCGAAGAAAAAATCTGGTTTGTTAACCCTAATGTCCGTTGTCGAGTTTCCCTAATCAAAACTAGTGCTGGTACAGGAGTTGTCACAGCCTCGTTTTCCTCGGAAATCCGCCAGGATATTCAGACTTAATTCAGATCCAAAAATGCAAAACTAGGCATTTCTAGTCACACATATACAACCTCAGAGCGTGCAGTCTAAATGGAAACTGACCACGTTAATTTTTTCATGTCATTGATCATATAGATCCTCTGGCAATCAACAAAAAATATTGGCCATAATTTGGGGTTTTGCATACCACTTCATGGTTCGCGATAGCGTTGTGTAGCAAAGCAAGTTACGCATAGCTGATCAGAAACAAAAGTTCTGAAAGTTCTGTAGGAAACCTTTAAAGACGAATTTTGTATTGTTTATTTATGCTCATCTACTTATGAATTCTTCACCACCGCATATTTGCAAAACTACACCTAATAATTTAATCACCTTGGCTCGTTGGATGGCAGGGGATTTCAGCAACTCTCAACAGGCATTTGAAAATCCTAAAGATTATGCCCATATCCACGTCTTTTTTCGTCCGTTACCATTTGAGTTTTTCTCTGGAATTGGCCTTTATTCAGAACAGGTGTATGACTATGATTTGTGGAGACCTTATCGACAGGGAGTGCATCGCTTATTCAATCAGGGCGATCAGATTTATATCGAAAACTACAGCTTAAAAAATGCACTTTTCTATGCTGGTGCAGCCCGTGAGTTAAGTCTTCTCAAAACAATTACCCCTGATTGTATTGAGCGTCGATATAACTGCTCAATGATTTTTAAACGAGATGGGGAAAGATTTCAAGGTGGTGTTGAACCAGGAAACCTGTGCTTAATTGAGAAGAACGGTTGCCAGACTTATCTAGATAGTTATGTAGAAATTACAGAAACAACCTGGGTCAGCCTCGACAAGGGCATGGATGTAAATACACATCAGCAGGTTTGGGGATCTACGTTTGGACCACTGCGGTTTGAAAAACGGGAGAGTTTCGCTGATGAAGTTCCAAATATCCTATGATCTTTCCCTGCCTAAAGTTGAATCCATTGAAGCGAATATGCTGCCACCAGAAGCGCAGAAAAAAATGCAGTGCTGGATTCGCAGTCGGCATTTAATTTGTTCGGGTAATTTCTTTGTTTTTGAAACCGTAGATTATAGTGCCGTTGAGCGGTTTTCCAAATGTGTTGCAGCATTAGGCGGAACTGTTATTTCAGTTGACCAGATTGACAAAATTTGGATGGGTGATCATCGTCAAGTAATTCTTTATCAGGCAAAAGCCAGTTTGCATACACCATGCCACAATCTCAAGCAATATTGGCTCAAATACGGTGGCTTTCGCACCCGATTTGATGGTCAAGCTTGACACTTCCCCCACTAAAAAGACCTACCTTTCATCAGTATCAAAGCCTCACAATCATCACAAAACCCATGCGCCAGATCGATCAATCTACCTTGAACGCTCGAAATAAATTACTCGCTATGTTTCTGGTGCTTTGTATTCTAGATGCTACGCTAGTGATCATTGCACGAGATAGATGGGCTATTGGACGTATCTTGCTAACAATTGTAGTAATGTACTTTGTTCTACAGGGTCGGAAATGGGCAAAATGGCTCATGATGGGTATCTGTAGTTTGCTAGTTGTCATTCTAGTAACAATGGTTATTTTACTGAGATCAAAGCTTTCAATTGTCCTCATCGTAGGAAGTTTGATCATGGCCGTTCTCAGTGCCATCATTCTTTTCTATATGGCAAGTAGCAGAGATTTAAATTATTACTTCTCTTGGAAAAGGCAAAATTGTTGACATCGATTCAAAAGTGAGTATGTCACAATAGCCTACGGCTACGTAGAAAAGGCTTTCGCCCACAAACTTCAAAATGCAGCATTAGCAAGATTTGCATAAGTGATCAAGCCAGAGCCAATTTGCACACACTCTGCTCACCATGACTTAAAACAATAATTGGCTTAAATACGGCAGTTTTCTCACAAGATTTGATCAACAATTTTGATTGACAAGCTGACTTGGGAGAACTTGTATGTCGATTCCTCTATTAGAGTATGCACCTTTATCTCAAAATCATCGAGTGGAGGGGTTCGAGATTCCTGGTGATGAGCAGCCGAGAATTTACACAACTGATAACCTCCTAGCTGCCTCAGATATGGATATGTTAATCATGGCAGCTTATCGCCAGATTTTTAACGAGCAACAAATGTTATCCAGCAATCGACAGCGATTTTTGGAGTCTCAGTTACGGGCTGGTCAAATCACAGTTAAAGACTTCATTCGGGGATTGGTCTTATCCGATTCCTTTCGACGGCTCACCTACGATAGTAACAATAACTATCGGTTTGTCGAGATTTGCATTCAGAGGATTCTGGGTCGTAATGTGTATAGCGATCGCGAAAAACTTTCCTGGTCGATTGTGCTGGCGACTAAAGGACTACAAGACTTTATTGATACTTTAATCAACACGGAAGAATATCTGAGTAACTTTGGGTATGAAACTGTTCCTTATCAACGTCGCCGTATCCTACCTCAACACGCTCAAGGTGAACTACCCTTTGCCCGGATGGCGCGTTATGGTGAAGATTATCGCAACCAGTTGCCTCTTCCTCTCCTTCCCATCCGCCCCATTCCAACGGGTATTTTTGACGAATTTGAGCATTTTAGTCTCTATACCTTCATCAAGCGTGCTGATTGGACTACTAGCTTCAGTCTCATCGGTTTGCTCATGATGCTAACTATCCTCTTCATCCTGTTTTCAGAAGCCAACAACTTGTTCTGGGGTTAACCTTACTCAGTGCTGAGTGGTGAGTGCTGAGTCCTGAGTTAGAAGAAAAATACTCAGGACTTTGGCACTCGGTACAATTAACACCAATAGATGATAAATTTTATCAAGAAACTTGTGATTGATTGTGTTCTTTCTTAGTCTTGACCTATTTGATTCAATTAAGTTATGTAATTTTTATCAAACTAAATCGAATAATGACACCCCTTCTCCTTTATGATTATGAGAAATTTGTAAGATTTCGTTAAGGAAAGGGAGATTTTGTAGTCGTGGCAATTCCTCTTTTAGAATATGCACCCATTTCTCAAAACCAGAGGGTAGCAGGTTATGAGGTTCCTGGAGATGAGCAACCCAGGATCTACTCTACAGAGAACCTGCTTTCTTCAACAGATTTAGACATTCTCATTGAATCCGCCTATCGTCAGATTTTCTTTCATGCCTTTGCGGCTGATCGGGAGCGTTTCCTAGAGTCACAACTCCGCAGTGGTCAGATCACTGTCCGCGATTTTATTCGCGGATTGTTGCTATCCGATACCTACAAGCGTAGTTTCTACGACCTCAACAATAACTATCGTTTTGTTGAACAGACCGTACAGCGTGTTCTCGGACGTGATGTTTACGATAACCGAGAAAAGCTTGCTTGGTCAATTGTTGTTGCGACAAAGGGTATCAAAGGCTTTATCGATGATCTACTCAATACTGATGAGTACCTAGGAGCTTTTGGGTATGACACAGTACCCTACCAACGTCGTCGGGTGCTTCCTGGTCGGACAGAAGGTGAACGGCCTTTCAACATCAAATCTCCCCGCTACGATGAATACTATCGTGGTAAGTTTGGCTTCCCGCAGATCCTGTGGCAAACCACCGTTCGCACCTATACTTCTCCAGACAGACAGCCAAAAGCAGGTAGTCCCGCTCTGTTCCTGCAAATGGCGCAGAGTATCAATGCTAGAGGTAATACACCTCAGCAGGTATCAGTCATGAATATTGATATCGAGAAATCAGTTCCTTATCGCAAATAAGCTGATCTGAAAAAAAGTGCTGAGTGCTGAGTGCTGAGTAAAGTGAAAGTGCTTAGTGCTTTTGCACTCAGTATTTCTGGGTATTTCATTGAGTGGTCAAAAGTCAAAAGTTCAACTCAGCACTTTTCATCGTACTAATATTTTTTTGTTAGGAATTATTAAGATTTATTCACTCAGGCGCATTCATCATTCTCGGTGCGAAATCCGAGTTCTAGAAGAGCTTTGCGGATTTTGGCTTTAGACGGACGGACTTTTGGCACGGTTAATCCCATTTCTCTGGCAGTTTCAAAGATATCCCGAATTAATATATCGAAGGAAGTATCATCTGCATCTTCTGGCAGCTTCTCAATTCTTGCTTCATAGGCTAATGTATAAAGCTCTAGGTGATGTTTTCCCATCACTCTAGCTAGTTTCCTCAAAGTTTCAGGTGTAGGACAAGTTCCCTTAAAGCAAGCACCTCTTAATCGAGGTTGAGGAACACCAGATAAATCCGCCAGACGGTTCATACTGATACCCTGTTCTTCCAAGTATTGAAGAATGAATTGTCCTAAAGGGGAGCAATCTTCAGCTTTTATTTGCAACCTTGCTGGCATTGTTCGGTATCAGGGAAATTTAAATATCTACAATATAGCGGAATCAACGCGATTACGCATAATTAGGTGACAGGTGACAGGTGACAGGTGACAGGTGACAGGTGACAGGTGATTTTGTCTAAGTGCTGAGAACAATTCTTGGTGTTGCTGATTTAAAGCGGTTTCAATTTAAGAAGAAATAGCACTTCTGCGTCGGAGAACATCTAAAAGAGTTGTAAAGGTTTGTGGAGGTGTTGCTGTGACTTCAATCCAATTCTCAGATATGGGGTGCTGCAACTTCAGCCGCCAAGCGTGGAGTGCTTGACCAGGTAAATTTACACCTACGGAACGACCGGAAGCATAGAGGGGGTCGCCAACGATCGCATGACCCATATTGGCACTGTGAACACGAATTTGGTGTGTGCGTCCGGTTTCGAGTTGGAAATGAATTAATGTGTAGTTGTTGAGACGCTCTTGTACTTGCCAATGGGTGATAGCTGTTCTTCCACCTTGTTCTACAGGGATAACAGCCATTTTCTTGCGGTCTTGGCGATGGCGACCGATGGGTAAATTTATTGTTCCACTGGTAGTTTTTGGCGCACCATACACTACACCTAAATATTCTCGTCCTGCGGTTTTGGCTTGGAGTTGTGCTTGTAGGTGTTGATAGGCGATATCAGTTTTGGCGATCGCGATCGCTCCTGTTGTGTCTTTATCTAAACGATGGACAATCCCCGGTCGTTGCACACCCCCAATACCTGGTAAATTGGGACAATGCGCCAACAAAGCATTAACTAGTGTGCCATCGGGATGACCAGGTGCGGGATGAACCACTAACCCGGCTGGTTTGTTGAGAATCAGTAACTGTTCATCCTCGTAGAGAATATCTAGGGGGATATTTTCGGCTTTCAGTTCTAATGGTTGCGCTTCGGGAATTTCTAGAATTATGCGATCGCCTACTTTTACATTTATCTTTTTAGATGTGCAGACTTTACCATTGATTTGCACCTTACCTTGTTCAATTAACTGCTGCATCCGAGAACGAGATAAATCAGGTAACTCTTCAGCGAGGTAACGATCTAGACGTGCGTTATCTTCTTCAACTTGTAAAAAAAAATTGTTAACCATTAAGTTTTAATTCTGGGATAAGTAAAAAGCTAAGACTCAAAAATAAAAACAATATTTTGCTTTTTATCTTTTTACTTTTGATTGTTTAAAGTTCGTCAGGATTAATTCCCTTAGCTTGTAGTAAAGTACGGAGTGCTTCTAGTTGGCTTTATGCTTTTTCAGCCTGTTGAGGTTCTTGTTCCAATTGAACTTGTATTTATTATATCTTTTGAGCCATTTCTAAGTATGTCATAAATAGCTGTCCACTGCCTACGCAAATAGTTATGGCTACGCCACGCTGCCCGAACAAAAATTGAAGCGGATGACTATATTTCTAAATTCAAACCGGATTCCTATGTAGAAAACTAGCAAATTACATATCAAATTTACGTCAGCCAGAAATTTACTGAGTATTAAAAAAATCTATTTACTCTAGACTCAATCGTTATAAGTCTTTATTGCAGGTCATGTCTATTTACGTATTGAGAAAAGAAAAGATATTTTTGCTACTGATGGGTTTGAGCCAATATCTCGAATTTCCAGAATTGCTGTACTGTTAGATTAACGAAAGATACAGAAAGAAATGCTGATTTTTGGGAAAATTCTTCCTGGTAATCAGTTAATCTTTTGCTGTTTAATATAGTAGTGCAATTACTTTGCGGGGAAATTGCATTTATCAGGGTTAGTGCTGAGTGGCTCATCCAAGTTAGGAATTTGTGAGCCGCAAATAAGTGTGCTGACTCAAATTTTACCTGCTAAATAAAATTAGCAAAGATGCTACGCCCCACCGTAGCCCATCGCAGTTATAACAAGATACCTGAAAACTCTGAAAAATTTCCTGTTCATTCATATTTATATATTAAATTTATCCCTGAGTGCCATCCATGAAAACACTGCCTATTAGTCGATACAGATTTTTCCAGAAACTACAACCACTATCACTGTTAAAGAAAATCACTGGTAAGACTGTAACTGGCTGTTTGCAAGTGTTTAGTACATCGGGGGCTTGGTCAATATATGTGGAGGAGGGTAAGGTAATTTATGCTTGCTACTCAGAAAGAATGTTTGAGCCACTTTACCGACATTTGCAGAGTTTAAGTCAGGAAATTACAACTCTACCTAGAGAAATTAATCAACAACTACAGGCAATATTTGAGACTGGGATTGAAAATCAATCAATACCAAACCCAGATTATTTAGCTATTTGTTGGTTAGTCAATCAGAAATATATTAGTCCTGCACAAGCAGCCATACTCATAGAACATTTAGCTTTAGAAGTTTTACAGACATTTTTAGTTTTAGAAGAAGGGAGTTACGAGTTTATTCCCGAAAGTTTTTTAGATGACTTGCCTAAGTTTTGTTACTTAAATTTGCGTCTATTAGTAGAACAATGTCAACAACGGGGCAATGTTTACGAAGGATTAACAAAAGAAGCAGATCATTATGAAACCTCGGCTTACAAAGAGAATATGCAGTCTACAGCTAATAGCAGACAAAGTTATCACACCTATCCCAAACCAAAACCTGAGCCAAGATTACCCAATATAGAGGCTAAACGCTACACATCTCCCTATGTAAATGCTAATAATGGCTATCAGCAAATGTCATCAACTGCTGCTGATAGGAAAGTGTATAAAATATTTTGTATTGATGACAACCCAATTGTCTTAAATAGCATAAAAAATTTTTTAGATGAGCAAATATTTTCTGTGATTGGCGTGACGGATGCTTTAAAAGCTTTAATGGAAATACTGCACACAAAGCCAGACATCATTTTTTTAGATGTTGATATACCTAATTTAGATGGCTATGAATTATGTTCTTTGCTGCGTAAGCATACGTATTTCAAGCAGACACCTGTAATTATGATGACGGCTAAAGCTGGGCTACTTGATAAAGTTAAAGCTAAGATGGTCGGTGCTAATGGTCATTTAATTAAACCTGTTATGGAGGGGGATTTACTCAAAGTTATTTTTAAACATATTGTTTAATTATTATTAGCCTTTATGCCTTTTTCAATAAGACCAATACAGCTAATACCATTCCACGTTAAGGTTGATACAAATATACAGCAGAGGAGCAGAAAGAAGTCCGAGCGGAGGTTTCCTTTCCTCGGAACTTCCCTGAGAGACTCTATGCAAATGAGAGATGAAAGTTGAATTTAGTGAAATAGTATAAAGTCTATTACTACTTTACGATCGCAACATTAGGGAGACGACTCCACTCATTCCAAGAACCATCATAGTTGCGAACCTGTGGGTAGCCAAGTAAATACTTGAAGACAAACCAGGTATACCCGGAACGCGCACCGATAGTGCAGTAGGGAAATATTTCTTGCTCGGCTGTGATACCTTTACTGTTGTAAAGTGTCTGCAATTCATCGCATGATTTGAAAGTGCCATCCTGGTTTAAGGTCAGGATATGTTCAATGTTGACTGCGCTGGGAATATGTCCAGCACATTCAGTTTCTTTTGGCGGCTGATCGAAAAACCATTCACCACTGTACTCTTGAGGTGTGCGGACATCCAATAAGATGCGATCAGTTCTACCAATAGATGCTTGAACTTCTTCATGCAATACTCGCAGATGAGGATCAGGAGCTTTAGCGTGGTATGGAACTGCTGGGAATGTGGATAATTCTGTGAAAAGTGGACGAGCTTCTGATTTCCACTTCTGATATCCACCATTGAGAACTCTGACATTATCGTGTCCAAATAATTTTAATAGCCAAAAAATCCAAGCTCCTATTCCTGGATAACTACCATAGGCAATTACTGTTGTCTCATTGGTGATACCCGATTGTGACATGAGTTTTGCAAAGGCGATCGCATCTAAATTTATCCTCAAATCCGGCAATAATATGTCTGTAAAAATATTCCAAAACACAGCCCCAGGAATGTGAGCATTCTTATATGGCTTTGAACTTACATCAACTTCAATTATGCGAAGATTTGGATCATTGAGGTGATTTGCCAACCATTCAGTATCAACTACAACTTCAGGATGAGCATACTGGGACATGATTTTTCTCGCCGTGCTAAAGTTTTTCTTGACAGTTAATTTATGAACAATTTCCTGTCCACAGTTAAAATAAGGCTCACTTCCTGACCAAGCCTAGTCCTCGATCGAGTACACTTTGCGAATCATGGCGAACTTACAATCTGTATTCCAAACTATCATTCACGCAAAAAATGAACAGGAGTTAAAATCGCTGATTTTTCCAGAAGTGAGTGATTATTTTGTCGCCAAACGGTCAAGATTATTTTTTTTAGAGGAACTTCCCTTACTAGATAGCAGGTTGCAGAAGGTGATGCAGTTCGCTTTATCTAGTAAACGGAATCCCGTTGTTCGCTACTTAGTGGAACGGCATACCCCGGTTCATGAAGCTTTAGTCATATCACCCAAAGCATGGCAGTTGATTTGTCCACGGGCTGATCATTGGCACGTCATGGTAGGGCCGATTGTGAATCAAGGTCAATTAGTGGGTGTGATTGGCTTGACTCGTACAATAGGAATGCCTGCATTTGATACACAAAATTTGCTGGATTTGAGTGCGCTATGTCTGCATTTATCTGCTTGGGTGGCTACATTGCGATCGCCAAACCTAGCTAAAGGTAAATTACCGCACCAACCCTTCAAAACAAATAACTTAACACCTCGTGAAGTGCAAATTGCTGAACTAGTAGCTCAGGGGCGAACAAATGCACAAATTGGGGTTGAACTGTGGATTACTGAAAATTCTGTGAAGCAAGCTTTAAAGCGGATGTTCCGTAAGCTCGAAGTTTCATCTCGTGCTGAAATGGTAGCCCAGTTGTCTGCCAGCACTATGATGTACTATAGCAGTCCGCTTTGATTTCTGGAAATTATTTGTGTAGGTAGTAGTTCATCAAGTTTGAATTGATGGATAAGCTTTTTTTGTAGTAAGGACTTTAGTCCTTACTACAAACCATCAAAACTAACTTGACACAGCAGTAGGGGACTGGGGACAGGGAAGAAAGAATATGAGGTGTACTGAATTTTTTCAAATATCAAATAGGAATCCTATATCAGAACAAAATATTTTCATAACTTGATAGTCTTGTTACCTATTAGACAGGGCGACAACCAGACAAAATGCTGTGCATATTTACTACTGCGCCAATAACTGCGATCGCCGGAGCTTCAAATCCAGTTTTTTCTACTAGTTCTACAATATTTCTCAACTCACCAATTAATTCTTGTTGTTCGGGACGCGTACCCCAGCGTACTAAAGCAATTGGTGTGTCGAAACTCAACCCCGCCTTAGTTAACTCTTCCACAATGTAAGGCAGATTGTGAATACCCATGTAAATCACTATTGTCTCTGAACCGTGAGCGATCGCCTGCCAATCTACCTGCGGTTTATACTTGCCTGCGGCTTCATGCCCAGTTACAAAAGTTACGGATGAACTGTACGATCTATGGGTTAAAGGTATACCTGCATAGGCTGGGGCAGCGATACCAGATGTAATCCCTGGCACAACTTCCACTGGGATACCTGCGGCTACTAAGTCAGCCATTTCTTCCCCACCACGACCGAAAATAAAGGGATCACCACCTTTGAGCCGTACTACAATGGCGTGTTCCTGTGCTTTTTCAATCAGAGTTTGGGTTGTTTCATCTTGCAAAAGTGAATGTCTACCCCGACGCTTACCAGCATTGATTTGCTCTGCTTGGGGATTAATCATGGCTAAAATTGCCGGACTAACCAAGGCATCATAGATCACCACATCGGCACATTCTAAGATACTCTTGCCTTTGAGCGTCATTAACCCTGGATCTCCTGGCCCCGCACCTACTAAATAAACTTTTCCTAAACTTGTTTGTGCTTCGTTGTCTGTGCGGTTCATGCGTGAATTAAATCCCCAATCAAATCAGCTAATTCGTCACTTGCACCTAGAGGTTGCGCTAAGTAAAAACTTACCCCAGGGAATTGTAATTTTAACTCGTCTACTGCTTGAGCGATCGCATCAGTTATGCCACCAGAGAAGAGAAAGTAGGGCAAAATTGCCATTTCTCGATGACCAAAAGTAATTAACTCTTGTACCCGTGATTCTAAACTAGGCGATATAGACCAATAAGCAGTGACTATTCCCAAATTCACCGCCATGTTTTCTACAGGCTGTTGTGAACCCGGACGACGGCTACCATGAGATAACAAAATTCCTGTTGCTGCTTTAATAGTAGCTAGTTGCTGTTGGAAAAATATCTGTAAACCGGAGTGACTTCCTAAATATGGTTGTAAGTCAATTGTGATATCTTCACCAACAGCTTGTCTTGCTAGTGCTACCTCAGTCGGAATATCCGTCATCACATGGACACCCGGTAGCAGAAATATGGGAATAATTTGTAGACAACCACACCCCAACAAAACCGCACTTTGGGCAAACTGTCTAATTTGCTCATGTAAAGGTTCGGGACTCACTTCTAAAGATGCCGTACCCACCAGTTTCTCTGGTATTTGCAGCTTATGAGCCACCAGTTTTGCTAGTTGCTGCATAGCAATTTCTGGGCGAGGGTCGCGGCTTCCGTGAGATACTAGCAAATAGGCAGATGACATAAAAAATTCAAAATACTCTACGAGTAAGCTTACGTTTCCGTAAGGAAAGCAAGCTACAAAATTCAAAAACAAGAACTTTTCGTGCCTGTTGTTGCTATCTTACAGAATATTAACTAATTTATACAAATCTAACTTGCACTGCCCTAGTAGCGGCCTCTGTGCGGTTCGTCACCCCTAACTTATTGAGTACCTGGCTGACATGATGTCTAATAGTAGAAGGACTCAGTTTCATTCGTTGAGCGATCGCTTCATTACTCAATCCTAAAGCCAACATTGCTAATACCTCTTGTTGTCGCTTGCTCAATTCATACAGAGATTGAGATGATGGTTTGTGTGGTTGCAACAATGCCTGAACAACTTCTTCAGTCAACATAGAACGACCCATCGCTGCGGCTCGTATGGTATCTGCTAACTCATCAATCGAGACACCCTTCAGCAGATAGCCAATAGCTCCGGCTTGTATTGCTTGCTGTACTAAATCATTTTCAAAAAAACTGGTCAAAATTAACACTTGAATTTTTGGGTATTTTTTGCGAACAGCTTTTGTTGCTTCTGCCCCATTCATCCCTACCATCATCAAATCCATCAGCACCACATCTGGGTGCAACTTTTCGCACAGACGTACTGCCTCATCTCCGCTACGCGCTTCTCCCACTAATTCAATGTCATCAAAAGCAAACAAGAGAAATTTGATACCTCCTCGGATAATTTCGTGATCATCAACAGTCATGACACGAATTGGTGTGGTTAGTATATCTTTAGACATATATATATTTTTATGTATCAGAATTATTTCTCATACATGATTGTTTCATGATTCAGTTTTATACTTGATTTTCCTTAATTTTTAATTAATAGGTGCGTAATAGTACGTCACAATGATGGTGTTGATAGTAAATCAACAGTAATTTAACTTAGTATCCACCCTCAGTTAATTTATTACCTGACATCATTGCAACTCAGGACAATCTCAGTTCCCTGTTCTGGAGAACTTTTTAACTGGAAAGTAGCACCAATTGAATCAGCGCGTTCTTTCATAATTGCGATCCCTAAATGATCAGATGGTATGTTGTTGGGATCAAAACCACAGCCATTGTCGCTAATACGCAAAACTATTTTTTGTGAGTTACCGTAGAGACTGACGGATACTTGCGTTGCCTGAGCATATTTAACGATGTTATTGAGTGCTTCTTGAGTAACTCTATAAAAAACAAGCTTTACCTCATTAGTTAAAGGCCGATCGCCTTCTACAATTGTTGTTATCTGTAAATTTGCCCGTCCAGAAATAGCGTTGGTTAATTGCTGTAGTAATTCACCCAATGGTTTCTCTAGCAAACCGCTAGGACGCAACTCAATTAGTAAACTTCGCATTTCTGCTAACGCTCCTTGTGTGAGTTGGGCTAGTTCTTCTAATCCCTGTTCGGCTATGTCTGGGTTGCGTTGCCAAACTCTCGGCAAAGCTTCAGCAGTTGTGGCTACAGTAAACAATGTCTGCGATACTGAATCGTGTAAGTCACGAGCAAGACGATTTCGTTCCAATTCCACAGCTATTTTTCGTAACCGCTCGCTTTCTAGCAATTGTTCGCGGAGTTTCACTGCTTGAATTAAGTCTTCGGATAAGTGTAGACTCATAATTACTATGAAGGACAGAAATCCAAATTCAGCAAGGTATACGGCCTGGAGCTTTCCTAAATCTACTAGGCGATCGTGTTGCACAGTTGCTATCAAAATCATTACGCTCAAACACAGAGTCAGTGCTGCTTGCTTTTCACCGCGTCGATATTGACGGTAACAGGCGTAAAACAAGAAAACAGTATTACTGGTTAAAGTTAATAATTGGAAACTGAATAAGGGATTGAGTGTAGCTTCTGGCTGATAAATAGATTCGCCCCAAGGCAAAGAAACGCTTGATAGGCTACTGATATGAGAGTAGAGAATCCCTGTAGGGGAAATTTGGTTGATTAATAGACTAATGATATATAGGCTATTTAGTACCAAAATTAAACGTATTGGTTTGATATTAGTATATAAAGACACAAACAAAACAGTAGTAATCCCGAAAATATAGCCTAAAGAAGTTACCAATTTTCTGGCATTTATATAATCATCTACGTTTATGGCTTGATATTGGGCTATCAGAGCCAAAACATAACCAAAACTTATCAAACTGCTTAACCCAAAGAAAAAATGCAGCCAAGGTTTTAATCGTCCACAGGCAATTAGCAAGTGTAAAAGACCAACATATAAGCTAATACCAGCAACTATACCGAAAATGGTTGGAATCAGAGTCATTAATTAATTGTATCAATATATATAAGTGTCAGATGCGTTTATTCAGGCGATCGCTCTTTCTGCATGAGGAGCGATGTCTACGACGATGCTCCGCCTACGCATCTGCTTGAATGATTCTTTAATGCTGATATCCTTTGCATTAACCTGCATCTTTGTTGCATTGGCTGGCAACTCAGTAGTATTAATTGGCATCTTTGTTACATTGGCTGGGAACTTAGTAGCATTGGCTGGCAACTTGATTGTATTGGAATATACCTTTGTTGCATTAAAGTTGTATAAATGAGCGTACCTCAGTTTTTAAGGAGTAGTGACAATTGCCACTGTTTTTGGAAAATTGGTATGCTTTTGCCTCACGACTGAAAAAATTCACCTTACTGATAGATTTAAAGCCGCAATGGGTACATTAAATACATAACTGATAACAGTATGTAAATATGATTACCCAAAATACAACACGCCGTTTGCGTCCGCAATTAATTAGTGAAGATGTGAGTTCATGGCATGGTTTAAAAACCATCACTACCTATGAAACTAACCGTGCTGATGCCTCTGCTGCTAACTTACAGCAAGCTTATCAAGCTATGTTAGCCCAGCAACAAACCGAAACCGAAAAACAAGCTTTATACCGTGCTGCGGCTGATGCAGCAAGATTAGCAGAATGGGAATTTCACAATGCGGTATTAGCAATGAAAGAAGTTGTGCGCGGACAATATGGATTAAATAGCGATCAAGCTCAAGCGGTAGGATTGAAGAAAAAATCCGAGTACAAGCGTCCTAGCCGCAAAAAGACAGTTGCATTATGAGCTAGGAAAAATTATCACTTTAAATATTACAAAGAGTGCGATCGCATCTACGAGTCATCTCAAGTGCAATTGCACTTTTTTATTACCAATAACTATAAGCACTAATTATATAGGACAAAGATCCTAGTCAAAACTTGGATCTTTGTCCGATGTGGTGATTGGGGCGATCGCTATATAATCCATTTCACTATTAAAAATTTATACAATTGCCTAACCTGTGCAATACAAAACACACAAGTAAAAAGCTTCTCATTTGACCCCTAAATCAACAATTAATCAAATCTAACTTGTAGCTAACTTCCCCACAGAGGCATTACCGCGCCAATCTGGGATTTTTGCACGAGCATTAATACTTATTCAATAAAAACAAAACATATACTAATCAATGTCAACAATCACCGCAGATTCTACCCCTTCCTTACAAATTACCGCTTCCCAGGATTTCGCCTCTTGGTTGGAACAGCAAAACCTCAGTCTAGCCTTTACCACCTACCAAACTAACCGCCTTTTTTTCGTCAGTGGCCAAGCTAACGGCAGACTGAAACTACACGAAAGACTATTCGACAAACCAATGGGATTATGTGTAGCAGCAAATCGTCTCTACATGACCACCCGTTACCAAATCTGGGATTTCCATAATCTCCTGGATAGTGGGGAAAAATCACAAGAAACAGATCGTCTCTATCTCCCCCACACCGCTTACACCACTGGAGATGTCAACGCCCATGAAATAGTGTTGGACAATTCGGGAAAAGTAATTTTTGTCAATACTGATTTTAGTTGTTTAGCCACAATTAGCCCCGATTATAGCTTTGTACCCATTTGGCAACCGCCCTTTATCTCCAAACTCGTGGCAGAAGATCGTTGTCATCTGAATGGGTTAACAATGGTAGAAGGCAAACCCGCTTATGTCACCGCCTGTAGTACCACAGATACCGCCGCCGGCTGGCGGAATCATCGTCTTGATGGGGGAGTCGTTATTGATGTTAACCACAACGAAATTATCGCCACAGGCTTATCAATGCCCCATTCTCCCCGGTGGTATCAGGGGAAATTGTGGTTACTCAATTCCGGCACAGGGGAATTTGGCTACATCCAAGATCATCAATTCCATCCCATCACATTCTGTCCTGGATTCGTGCGCGGGTTAGCCTTTTGGCAAAACTTCGCCTTTGTAGGACTATCTCAATTACGTTCCCAGAGTTTCACCGGCCTAACCCTAGAAAAACGCCTCATGTCCGAGGGAAATCGTCCCCAATCTGGGTTAATGGTGATTAACTTACAAACAGGTGAACCCCTGCACTGGTTATATTTTCAGAGCGTAATTGAAGAACTATTTGATGTGGTAGTTCTGCCTGGAGTGCGACAACCCCAAGTTATTGGCTTACAAGAAGAAGAAATACAGCGTCTAGTCACATTTCCCAACAGTGGCGGCATTGTCACCACCAAACCTACGGCAAAACGCCCCAGTAAGGGCGCAAAACCTCCTATTGCTGGTTTACCGACCTCACCCCCAACCCCTCTTTTACAAGGAGAGGGGAGTAATCATACTCCCCCCTTCCCTACTAGGGAAGGGGGGCTGGGGGGGTTAGGTCAAACCGTCCGTTACCAACGGGTGTATCACCTCACTAGCAGTAATGCCCTAAATTACGATGAATTGACCTTTCCTCGATTACAGCAGCGTTGGCAAAAAACGCCACCAAAGGGGGAATTAACGGGACTTTCGGCTTCTCTTAACGGGTCAATTGTAGGTTTTGCGATCGCCGAACGTTTAAACCCCGAAACAGCCGAAATTATCTCTCTATTTGTGTTACCCGAATACCGAAAACAAGGCATTGGCACAAGGTTAGTAGCTTATTTAGAAAAAGAATTAAAGACTCAAGGCTGTCAAGATTTAATTTTGACCTATTCCACCAGTTTACTGACCAATACAGCCTTAGAACCCTTACTGCAAAGGCTACAGTGGCAACCTCCACAAATTAACGGAGAGTTCCGTCAGAGGCATAAGCAGATCCAAACCCCTAATACAACGGCTGAGATAGTGGTTTTAGATCAACCTACTGTTCAATATTATGCCCTCCAGAATTTAACCGTTGAACAATCTTTGTCTTACAACCATTTGAGTTTTCCAAAAATTCAACCCCGTTGGAGTCGTCAACAACCGAAAGGGCAGTTAGTGGGGATACTTGCCGAAGTAGCAGGGGAAAAAGTGGGATTAGTGTTAGCTGAGATATTTTCAACCCCACCCCAGACAAAACCAGAAGTTGAAGTGATTTCTCTGTTTGTTTTACCAGATTATCGCCATCAGGGAATTGGCACAGGTTTAATCAAAACTCTGGAAATGGGTTTAACCGCTTTAGGTTGTGAGCAAATGCAGCTGGTTTATAAATCTACTGACATCACAAATTTAGCTTTAGAACCTTTATTAAAACGGCAAAAATGGCAGACACAAGTCAACTTTTTACTGGGGAAAACCACCACCGAGAAGGTATCTCAAGCACCTTGGTTAACGAAGTATCCCCTACCGAACAAATTTACAGTTTTTCCTTGGAGTGAATTAACAGATGCAGACCAAAAACAGCTTGAAAATTTGGACTATCCAACCTCCTTGAGTCCCTTTGGCAATACTCCGGCTGAACCCTTGAACAGCTTGGGGTTGCGCTATGAGAATCAACTGGTGGGTTGGATGATAACTCACCAAGTCGCTAGTGATGCGATTCGTTATTCAACAATGTTTGTGGACAAACGGTTTCAACGGTTAGGACGGGGGATTTCTTTGTTATCCCTGTCTATCCTGCGTCAAGTGGACAGTACAGTGCCTTACTGTTTGTTTGCAGTGCAACAGGAAAATCCGGCGATGCTGAAATTTGTTCATCGACACTTAGAACCCTATCTGATGGAAGTGACTAATTCTTATGTTGCTTTTAAGCAATTGGGTGGTTAGTCCTAATCTGTCATTTAAAACTTGAAAACACTGAAATTTTGTCAAATTAAAGGAATTAATTGATTATGCCACCAGTTAACAATGATCCCAATTTTATCACCCCAATTACCAACCCCTTCGGACTGACGAATGTGGGGTTGTATGCTGCCCCCACCTTAGCCGATATTGATGGGGATGGGGACTTGGATGCTTTTGTGGGGAATAGAGATGGCAATACCTTGTTCTTCCGCAACACGCCAAGTGCGACTGAACCCGTGTTTACCCAAGAAGCCAACAACTTCGGACTGACGAATGTGGGGTATAATGCTGCCCCCACCTTTGCCGATATTGATGGGGATGGGGACTTGGATGCTTTTGTGGGGAATTTTTATGGCAATACCCTGTTCTACCGCAACACGGGAACTGCGGCTGCCCCCACTTTTACCCAGGAAGCCACCAACCCCTTCGGACTGACGGATGTGGGGGATTTTGCTGCCCCCACCTTTGCCGATATTGATGGGGATGGGGACTTGGATGCTTT